>JBPCMC010000343.1:0-14344 GCA_051002645.1 Thermomicrobiales bacterium | reverse complement strand
ATGCAGCCCTCCCGCGCACCTGCGCCGCCAACTCGCCGAGCGCGTTCGCCAGCGATGCAATCGCCCGCCCGTATTCCGTCAGGCTGATATGCTCGACCGGCGTGTGATCCAGCGACGAATCGCCGGGGCCGTACGCCGCCATCTGGCAATGCCACGCCGGCCCGACGACATTCATATCCGCTGTCCCCGTCTTCACCTTGAAGCGCGGCGTGCCGCCCGCACCCCGCACCCCGGCGAGCAAGGCGCGCACGAGCGGCGTATTCTTCTCGCACCGATACGCGGGTACGGGCGATTCCAGCAGGGACAAGCGCCCGTCCTGCACCGCAGTGGTGAGCCGGTCCCACAGCGCGTCCGGGTTCAACGAGGGCGGCATCCGCACATTCATATCGAGCCGCGCCCGCTGAACCAACCCATCGCTCTCCGACAAGAAGCCGCGCAGCGTCGGCTCGACCCGGTCAAACGCGCCAGTGACGCCCTCATTGTACGGCGCGCAGAGCGCCACGATGCTATTCCAGGCTCCGACCGCGATCTGTGGCGCGGGCGCCTGCTGGCCCGCGCCATGCGCATTCGGCTGTTCGATGTCGTAGCGAAGTTGCATACTGCCCTTGTAGCCGAGCACGACGCTCTCCCAGTTGCCCGGCTCGCCGATGATGCAGGCATCGGGTGCGGGCATCGTCTCGGCGAGGAAGTTCGCGCCCGGCGAGTGCGCCTCCTCGCCGATGCCGCCGATCACCGTGACGCGCAGACCATCGAGCAGACCGCGCTCATCGGCCCGCGCGGTGGCGGCGACGAATGTGGCGAGCGGCCCCTTCGCATCGACGCTGCCGCGCCCGTAGAGGTCATCGCCCTCGATGCGCACGGGTACATGGCCCGGAACGGTGTCGATATGGCCGAGCAGGACGACGTGGAACCGTCCATCGCCAACGCTGCCAATGGCATTGCCGATGCCGTCGATATTCGTCAGGAAGCCGCGACGCGCCATCTGCTCGCAGAGATAGGTAACCGCCTCCCGCTCATCGGGATTGACGCTCGGAATAGCGACAAGATCGTGCAGGAGCGCGATCTCATCGGCGGTGGCGGTCTGCTCATTCACGGGCGCCCGCCCCGGCGAGATGCGCGCCGCGCCGCGCGGCGGAGAGCACGTAGTCCGCGATGGCGCCGGCAATGTCCGCGCCCGTCGCCTCTTCGGTGTCGCGGAACTCGACGGCGTAGTTGACTTCGCCGACGAGCGGGCCGCGCTCCGGGTGTTCGAGAATATCGACCGCGAGTACGCCACCGACGTAGCCGGCAATCGCCCGCGAGGCGCGCATCGCGACATCGTAGATCGCCGTCGACACGTCGGTCGCTGCCACCCTCAGGTGCCGGTTCGCGCCGATCCGCCAGCCGCCGCCGCTGCGCGCCTCGACCGAGAGCACCTGCCCGCCGACGACCGTCGCGCGCAGATCGCGTCCCGGTTTCGGCACGTACTCCTCGATGTAGAACACCTCATGGTGTGCCGAGCCGAGCGTCGCTTTATGCTCCAATACCGCCTCGGCAGCGTCCCGGTCCTCGATCAGCGAGACGAGTTGCCCGCCCGTGCCGATGATCGGCTTGAGCACCACCGGGTAGCCGATCTCCTCCATCGCCTCAACCGCCGCCTTCGGCGAGAAAGCGATCCGCACGGCGGGCACCGGCACGCCCGCCTCGTGCAACACGGTACTCTGGCGCAGTTTATTGCTGCACAGATTGATCACCGCCGGTGTGTTGACGGTCGGGATGCCGGCGGCCTGGAAGAGCGTCGTCACATAGCGCGAGCGCGAGAGGTGAAGCGAGCGGTCCACGATCACATCGTACTGACCGCGCGCGTCCGTATGCGGATCGAAGACAAGCGTGTGATCGGGAATCGCCTCCACGACCGCATCGCGCGCTTCGAGCGCGGCAACAATCCGCTTCTCATCCATCCGCATCCGCGTCATTAACATCGCCACACGCTGCATCGCTCGCTCCGCTCGCGTAGGACTGAGGACTGAGGACTGAGCAGGGACAAGGGACACTTAGTCCTCAGTCCTCAGTCCTCAGTCCTTCCCTACTCTCCCCAATCTTCCTCTTCCTCGGGGGCGAGTTGCAGTTCGAGGGGCTCGGTCTCGACGACTTCGAGTTCCACGCCGCACTCGGGGCACTGGATGATCTCACCCTTTGTAAGCCCGCTCACTTGCCACTCCGCGCCGCATTCGGGGCATTCGGCCGTCGTTGTCGTTGTCACCGTCATCGCTGCTATCCTTTCCGGGAATCACCGATTCCCTGTTCCGCTGTCGCGACGAGCGCGTCAATCGCGCCCGCGAACCGGTCGTGCCGCTGCTGGACGATTGTCTGCTCCTGCGCGATCCATCTATGCAGGTGATCGAGACCGAGATTGCCGCTCGCGCCGAGGTGCGTCCGCTCGCGGAGCGCCGTGTCCGGGTCGACGGGCGGGAGGTCGTGCGCGATCCGCGCGATTGTGTGGTACGCATCGCGGAAGGGCATCCCCTGCTCGCGCACCAGCCGGTAGGCGGCGTCGGTCGCGAACAACTCCGGCGTGCAGGCGGCGCGAATGCCCTCCTGATTGACCGCCGTGTTGCGGATCGTCAGGGCGCAGATGGCGAGGGCGTCATTGACCATGTCGAAGGCGCGGATCATCGGTCCCTTCGTTTCCTGGAAGTCGATGTTGTAGCCGGACGGCAACCCGGCGATGATGCCGCAAATCTGCTGCTGCAAGGCGAGCACCGTATGTGTCCGGCCGCGCACCAGTTCCATCAGGTCCGGGTTGCGCTTCTGCGGCATGATGCTGCTGCCGGTCTCCAGCGTCTCGGACATCCGCATGAAATTGTACTCGCTCGTCACAAAGAGCAGCATGTCCTGCGCGAACTTCGAGAGGTCGAGCATGACCTGTGCCAGCGCCTGCACCGCCAACGCCTCGAACTTACCGCGCGCGTTCTGCGTGTAGAGGACGTTGTTCTGCACCTTCGCGAAGCCGAGCAGATCGGTCGTCAGTTGCCGGTCGATCGGCAGGTTGACACCGTACGACGCCGCCGAGCCGAGCGGGTTCTGATCGGTAATCTCGTACGCCGTTTTCAGCAGCGCGAGATCGTCCAGGAGGGATTCCGCGAAGGCGCTCGCCCAGAGGCCGACCGAGGAGAGCATCGCCCGCTGCATGTGCGTGTAGCCGGGCATCGGCGTCCACTGCTCCCGCTCGGCGAAGGCCGCAAAGGCATCCGCCGCGTCGATGGCGTTCGCCATCGTTGTGAGCAGTTCGCCTTTCGTGTAGAGGCGAGTATCGACGAGCACCTGATCGTTGCGGGAGCGCGCCGTGTGGATCTTCTTGCCCGCGTCGCCGGTCACCTCCGTCAGGTGGTTCTCGATCTTCGTGTGGACATCCTCGTCCCCTTCCGCCAGCGCGAAGGCGCCCGCGTCATGCAGCGCGAGGATATGCACCAACTCTTTCAGGAGTGCGTTCACTTCGTCGTCGGACAGGACGCCGATGCGGTTCAGCATGATGGCGTGGGCCATCGAGCCCCAGACATCGGCGGGAACGAGGCGGTTGTCGAGCACCGCGTCATCGCCGATCTCGTACCGCTCCGCGAGGGCGTTCAGTTGGTATTCTTTCTGCCAGAGCTTCGGGCCGGACGTCGCCACTCAGGACTCTCCCTCTGTTGGTCCACCGCCGCGCGCCGCCTTCCAGCGGGCATCGCGCTTGGCGAGCAGTTCAAATGGCAGCGCGCGCACCTGCGCGGCGGGGCCGCACCAGCGCTGATCGAACGACGACGACTGGATCGAGCGCACCTCCGGGAAGTACAACGACGAGGGCGATTGCCGATTGAGGATCGTCATCGTCCCCTTATACAGTTCGATCTCGTACGTCCCGTTCACCGGGCCCTGTGATTGGGCGATGAAGGCATCCAGGTCCGCCTTGAGCGGCGTGAACCATTCCGCCCCGAAGACGAGGGTGGACCATTGCGCGTCAACGATCTTCTTGAACTGAATTTCGTCGCGCGTCAACGTTAACTGCTCCAAATCGCGGTGCAGCGCGAGGATGATCGCGGCGGCGGGCGCTTCGTAAATCTCGCGGCTCTTCAGGTCCATGATGCCGTCTTCGATGATGTCGATGCGGCCCAGGCCATTCGCGCCGCCGATCTCGTTGAGAATCGGCACGAGTTCGGAAAGCGCGAGTTGCTGCCCGTTGATCGCCACCGGCACGCCCGCCTCGAAGGTGATGGTGAGCGTCGTCGCGACATCGGGCGCTTGATAGGGCGGCGTGTACCAGAGCCAGATGTCGTCCGGCAATTCGGTCTCAAGCGTGATGCCGCCGGAGGCAATCGAGCGGCACCACATCGTCTTGTCCTCGCCGCCGAGGATCACTTCCTGGATGGGGATGCCGTAATGCTCGCAGAGCGCCATCTCTTCGAGGCGGGTCAGATTGAGGTCCCGCACGGGGATGAGGATGCGCAGGTCGGGCGCGAAGAGCTTGAAGGTGTTCTGCGCGCGGTATTGATCGTTCCCCTTGCCGCTGGAACCGTCCACAATCGCGTCGCAGCCGAGTTGCACGGCATACTTCGCGGCTGTCGCGCCGATCAGTTGGCGCGTCATGCTCGTCGCGCACGGGTAGCCGTCGTAATCGACATTGGCGCGAATCGCCTGCTCGAGCCACTCCGTAAACTCGCCGCGCGCGTCGAGGAAGCGCAAGTCGAGGCCGAGCGTTTCCGCCCGCTCCCGCGCCCGCAGCAGTTCGTCCTCACCCTGCCCGACATCCACGGTGATGGCGATAATCTCCGAGGCGTGATAGTGCTCGCGCAAGAGCGCGGCGCAGATGGCGGAATCGAGCCCGCCCGTCCAGCAGAGGGCCGCCTTCGCAATCGGCTCCGCCGGATCCGCCGCCACTTTCGCCAGCGCGGCCGCTACGTATTGGCTGGTATCGAGTACGACGCCCGTCATTCCTGCCCCCTCCCGCGCCTGCCGCCGAGAGTCACGCCTTCGTCGTCCTTCGCAAGCAGCAAAAAACGCCCCGTCATCCTCCGCATCGGTCCGGAGGGACGAGAGCGTCATTGTAGCGCATCCCGTGGTACCACCCTCGTTGCCGGAGGATTGAACAAAACCCCCGGCCACTCGTGTTGGCGCTATTCCAACGTGGGCGCCACCCACCGCCACCTACTTGCATTCCGCTTTCTTCGGTGGGCCGCTCCGAGGCGCGTTCGCCGCTCGCTTGACCGTCCCAGGCTTCCACTCATCCCTGGCTCGCTGTCGGCCGCGTGGCGGGTACTTCTCCCCCTCATCGCGGGATATTCACTTAGATTGTCGAAAATACCACGACAATCTGCTATCGTCAACAGTCACGCGACGGATTCAGCGACAGAGGAGCAGAGCGAAGATGGTTGTAATCCTCGGATTGGACGATTCCGTCCTCCTGCCCAAAGAGATTCGCGAAAGTCTCGATGCAAACGCGCTGTTCGAGGTCGAGCAGCGGCAGGATGGCGTCGTTGAATTACGCCCATACGGAACAGCCGACCCCGATCAACGCTGGTTCTGGAGCGAGCGATGGCAGCAGATGGAGCGTGAAGCGGACGAAGATTACGCCGCCGGGCGCTTTAGGCGGTTCGACAATGTCGAAGATTTTCTCGCCCATCTCGACGCCGACTTACCTCCCCCGCAGCCCTAACGCAGAGCGCACCACTCAGGCGAGCGGCGTCGCCTGGCTCGGATCGTACGCCTCGCGCGTCATCGGTTTGCTTGTATCGACGATGACGTTACCGTTCTCGATGGTGATCGGCATGAAATCGAGTGGGTGCGTCGCCGGGCCTTTGAGGAGCGCGCCGGTCTTGCCGTCGTACCATGAGTTATGGCACGGGCATTCGATCCGGCCATTCGCGCCGGGCGGCGGGACGGTGCAGCCGAGGTGCTTGCACTTCCAGTAGACGGCAATCGCCGCGCCCTGCTCGGCAGGCAGCAGGTAGAAATGCCCCTCGTCGCTGCGCACGTAGCCCTGGCTGGCGAGCGTCGCGCCGATCTCCGCCGCCGAGCCAGCGGTGACGCGCGCGCCAAAGCCCTTGATCTTCGTCGGATAGAGCGACCGGACCGTCGCCACCGCGCTCGTCGCGGCGAACGCGCCAAGGAGGGAGAAGAACGCATAGCGGGTGAACTTCCGGCGCGAGGTCGTGTGTTCCAGTACGGGCAGCTGCGCGCGTACCTGCGGGAGTTCGGACGGAACGTGCATCATTGCACCACCCTTTCGTGTTTCGACGGCGCCATTGCCGCCCCGATGATATGGAATACGCTCCATCATCGATTGTACACCTGATCGGTCAGCGGTGAGCCTCGGCTATTCCTTGGACGTAACCTGGTTTAGTGGGGAACGTGTTACAATCAGAACGATGTGTACGTACATAAGCGGAGGCGAGATGTGAACGCGCTGGATATCGGACTGATCGTCGGGGCGCTTGGGGTGGCGGCGCTCACCTTCACGCAGCCGCCGATCACGGTGGCGGCGGATATCGTCGCGCTCTATGCGGCGTCGGTTCTGGCTGGTATCCTCTATCGTCCGGCGACACAAATCGCGGTGGTGCGCTTCTTGCCGGATCGAGACTCGACCACGGTGCGCCTCGCGGTTTTCGTCCTGCTGCTCGTCGGTGGTACATTCGTCTTGCGCGGGTTGCTGCGGCGCGTGGCGGGGGTGATGGCCGTCTCGCGCTGGGCGGCGGGGCCGCTCCTCGGGAACGCTTTGTCGGCGGGGCTATCCGTCCTGCTTGCGCTCGGGGTGGTGCTGGTTGCGGTGGTGACGTTCGTGACGATCGCGCGCATCCCGGTGACGATTGGGATCGTCACCTTCGCGCGCGAGCAGACGGCGCATTCGCACATCGTACCGCGGCTGGCGCAGCCGATGTCGTTCTATCTGCACCTCGTGGGTCTCTTCTTCCCGCGCGGGTTGCCCGATGTCTATACCAGTGTCGCGGGGCTCACCAACCCCGCCTAGCCGGGGGTAGTCAGTAGTCGGTAGTCAGTAGCCAGTGGCCAGTGGCTCGCGTTCCCTTCTGACTACTGGCTACTGACTACTGACTACTCCCACAAGGAACGGGTCGTGCCGATCGCGGCAAGTATTCTCGACACACTGGAATATCCGAAGGTCCTCGCCCGGCTTGCGCGCGCCTGCGATTACTCCCTCGCGCGCGAGCGGGCCGAGGCGTTGCGACCGGAGACGGCGGTGCCGCCGGTGCGCCGCATGTTGGCGGAAACGTCCGAGGCGCGGATGCTGCTCGCCTCCAATCCGGAGGTCGGTGTCGGCGGCGCGCGGGATGTCCGCGAGCCCGTCCGCCTCTCGGCGCTTGGCGTGACGCTCAATCCGGCGCAGTTGCTCGACATCCGCGACACGGCGGTGGCGGCGCGCACGCTGCGCCGCACGATCACGCGCTTAGAAGATGCCTCGCAACGCTTCCCGGTCATCCTCGATCACGCGGCGGCGCTCGGCGACTTCACGAACCTCGATGCGACGATCACCGCCGCCATCTCCCCGCGCGGCGATGTGCTGGACAGCGCATCGGACGAACTGCGGCGCATCCGCATCGCCGTCCGCACGGCGCAGAGTCGGCTGATGGAGTACATGAACGGCTTCATCCGCGGATCGCGCGCGGCGGCGTTGCAGGAGCCGATCATCACCGAGCGGTCGGGGCGCTATGTCGTGCCGGTGCGCGCCGACCAGAAGGCGTCGGTGCCGGGTATCGTTCACGACACCTCCGCGAGTGGGCAAACGCTCTTCGTCGAGCCGATGGAAGCGGTCGAGATGAACAACCGCTGGCGGACGCTCCAAATTGAAGAGGAACGCGAGATCGAGCGCATCCTCCAAGCACTCACCGCCTTCGTCGCGAAAGAGGCGGATGCGCTCGAACGGGCGATGGCCGGCCTCGCCGCGATCGATTTCGCGCTCGCGAAGGCACGCCTCGCCGCCGAGATGCGCGCCAACCCGCCGCGCCTCTGGACGGCGGACGACGCGCCGAAGCAATCCCCGGAGGGCGCGCACCCGACGCTGCGGCTCGACCTCGTCGCGGGCCGACACCCGCTGCTCACCGGCGAGGTCGTGCCGACCGACATCTCGCTCGGCGACCGCTTCCGCATCCTCGTCATCACCGGGCCGAACACGGGCGGCAAGACCGTCGCGCTGAAGACCGTCGCGCTCCTCGCGATGATGACCCAATCCGGCCTGCACATCCCCGCCGATGAGCACACAATTATGCCCGTCTTCGAGAGCATCTTCGCGGATATCGGCGACGAGCAAAGTATTGAGCAATCGCTCTCCACCTTCAGTAGCCACATGACCCGCGTGATCGCCACATTGCGCGATGTGACGCCCGAATCGCTCGTTCTGCTCGACGAACTGGGCGCGGGCACCGACCCGGAGGAGGGCTCCGCGCTCGCCCGCGCGCTGATCGCGACGCTGCTCGAACGCGGCCCGCTCGTGATCGCGACGACGCATTACAGCGAGTTGAAGTCGTACGCCTATATGACGCCCGGTGTCGAGAACGGCAGCGTCGAGTTCGATGTCGAGACGCTCTCGCCGACCTATCACCTGACGGTCGGCGTGCCGGGGCGGTCGAATGCCCTCGCCATCGCCCAGCGGCTCGGCCTCGACCCGCAGGTGATCGAACGCGCCCGGCAGTACGTCGCGCCGGAGGTCGTGCAAGTCGACACCCTGCTCGAAGGGATCAAAGGGGAGCGCGAGGCGGCGGAACGCGCCCGCTCCCGCGCCAGCCGCGAGCGGGCCCAGGCGGAGCAGATGAAGCGCGACGCCGCGAAGGCGCTCTATGAGGCAGAGAAGGCGAAAGCAAGCGCGCGCGCCGAGGGCTTGGCGGAGATCGAACGGGAACTTTCCGACCTCCGCGCTGACCTACGCCGCCTCTCGCGCGAGCGGGATACGGTCAGCGTCACGCGCGACTGGATCAAGCAGGCGGAGCAGCGCGCCCTCGAAACGCAGCAGCAATTGAAGGAGTCGGTGGCGCAGGAAGCGACCGCGCCGCGGCCCGCGCCGCCGATACTGGCGAATCTCCCCGCCGATGGCCCGGATCGCCCCTTGCAGGCGGGCGACCGCGTGCTCGTGCCCGCGTTCGGCGACTCCGAGGGGCTGATTACCGTCCTCTATCCCGCCAGCGGCGAGGCGGACGTGCAGGTCGGCTCATTCACGATGCGTCAGCCGCTGATCGGGCTGACGCGACTTTCCAACCGCGAGGCCGCCCGGCGCGCCACCCTGCGCGGCGAGCGACCCCGCGCGGCACGCCCCGCGCCCGTCTCCGTGCCCGCCCCGTCTGCCAACGCTTCATTGGAGGTGGATTTGCGCGGGATGCGCGCCGTGGAAATCGACCGCGTGCTGGATCGCGCGCTGAACGATGCCGTCCTCGCCAGTATGCCGTACTTGCGCATCATCCACGGCAAAGGGACGGGCGCGCTGCGGCAGGTGGTGCGCGACTATCTCCGCGCTAGCCCGCTCGTCGTCGGGGCCGAGACCGCGCCGGATCAGCAAGGCGGCGACGGGGTCACCATCGCCCGCTTGAGCGAGGGGTAGCGATGCCATTCCGCTTCAAAAAATCGCACGACGCGCAGCACCCCGAAGGGAAGATCGTCCCGGTTGCGACGGCGGAGAATCAGATGGCTGCCGACATGTTGATTGGCATCCTGAAGATGCACGATATCTCCTGCATGGCGCGCGCCGGCGGCATGGGCATCGCCTACCTCGGCGCCGCGCTGCAACCGCACGACATCCTCGTCCTCGACCACGATAAGGAGCGCGCCGAGGAAATCCTCCGGGCCTTCTCGGACGATGAAGAGATCACCCTGCTCTGGCGCTGACCCCGCACCGCCGCACGCAAGGAATTAGAACAAAAGCCGCGTAAATTAGAACAGAGCAATTTCGATGCCCTTTTTAGCGCATTGCAATGGGCGAATTCTCGACGGCAAATTTGACGAACAAATGTTCGTATGCGATACTAGCGATACGCCGGAAGGGGTTGAGGCCGCACCCGCCGGAGCCTAAGCGAAAGCGAACATCGGAAGTGAACGAAGCGGCTGGAGGAACAGAACATGGCACGAGGATTGAATCGCGTCACGCTCATCGGCAATCTCGGCAACGACCCGGAACTGCGCTACACGGCGGATGGCGTCGCGATGGCGACGGCGTCGCTAGCCGTCAATGGCTTCCGCCGCGCCCCGGACGGCGAGCGCGAAGAGTCGGTCGAGTGGTTCCGGCTCGTCTTCTTCGACCGGCAGGCGGAGACGATGAGCACGTACGGTGCGAAGGGCAAGCCGGTCTTTGTCGAAGGGCGCTTGCAGACGCGCCCGTACGCGGACCGCAATGGCGTCATTCGCACGGCAATCGAGGTCGTCATCTCGCAGTTTCTGCTGCTCGGCACGGCGAATGCCGCACACGAAGAGGACGCAGCGGACGTGAAGGCGGCACCGGTCGAGACCGGCGCCCCCATCGCCGCCCGCTAACGAGGAGGATCGATCATGGCACGCAGTAACGCCGCAACCGTCGAGGAGCAGCCGCAGACGCGCTCCTTCGACGCCCCCGCTCATATGCGCAAGATTCGCACGCGCCAGGGAATGCAGGACTATCTCGATGTGAAGTGGCGGGTTGCCTGGCTCCGCGCCGAGTTCCCGACCGCTCAGATCGTCACGGAGCAGATCGAGGGCGACGTGGATCACGCGCGCTTCAAGTGCACGATCACGCTGCCGAACGGCGCGATCGCCAGCGGTCACGGCAGCGAGACGCTGCAGGACTTCCCGGACTTCTATGAGAAGGCCGAGACCAAGTCGATTGGCCGCGCCTGCGCCGTACTCGGCTACGGCACGGACGCCGCGACCGACTTCGATGACGGTGAGCCGATGGATGGCCGCGCCGCCGCGAAGGACGAGCGCGCCACCCGCCGCACGGGCGGACCGGACGGCGCCGACAACGTTACCCCGATCGGCACGGTCGGCCGGGCGCGCACCGAAGCGCCACAGCAGGCGGAGTTGACGCCCGTGCCCGCGCCGAGCCGCCTCCCTGCCACGCGACGCGGCGCGACCAATGGCGCAAGCCAGCCCGAGGCGAACGGCGCGACGGCGACGATGGCCCCGCCCGCATCGGACGACCGCTCGAACGTCCACCAGCACGCGCAACTGCGCTCGCTGGCGGAGCACGGCTTCGATCTCGCCGGGCGGCTGAAGACGCTCAAGGCGGGCAGCATCGAGGACCTCACCCGCGAGCAGGCGAAGGAACTGATTATCGAGGGGCGCTCCTCAGTCCGTGGCGGCCACTCGCTCAACTAGCACACTTCTTCCCCCCTCCCCAACCCCCGTCCGGTCTCCCGCCGGCGGGGGCCTTTTTCATTTTTCCTATTGCTGGCAATCCGCGTGCTACACTGCCCGGCGTATTATTCTGGTGGCGTAGGGGTGCCTGCGCGAGAGGCCGCAGGCTGAAGCCTACGCCACCATTCATCTGAAATGCGGATCGCAAAGGAGCATGTGGTGAGCGTCGGAGCGAATGGCAAGGTCAATGTCGCGGTGATCGGTCTCGGCTGGCCCGGTCAGCGCCACCTGGAAGGGTATGCGCTCTTGCCGTTCGTCAATGTCGCCGCGATATGCGACATGAGTGAGCCACTGCTCGCGAGCACGCACGCGCGATTTCCCGTCGAAACGGCGACGACCGACTACCAGAGCATTCTCGCGCGCCCGGACATCGACGCGGTGAGCATCTGTCTGCCGAACTGGTTACACGCGCCGATCAGCATCGAGGCGATCCGGGCGGGTAAGCACGTCCTCTGCGAGAAGCCGCTGGCGAACACCCTGGCGGAGGGCGAGCGACTGACGGCGGCCGTCCATGCGAGCGACCGCATCTTCATGCTCGCCCTCAACAACCGTTTTCGTGTCGAGATTCAGTCCTTGAAGCGGATCATCGACGCGGGTTCGCTCGGCGACATCTACTACACGAAAACGGGCTGGGTGCGCCGCCGCTGGGGAGTCACCGTGCGCGGCTGGTTCATGGAGAAGGAGAAGTCCGGCGGCGGGCCATTGATCGACCTCGGTGTCCATATGCTCGACCTCGCCCTCTGGCTGATGGGCAACCCGAAGGCGACCCGCGTGAGCGGCGTGGTCTACGACAAACTGGCCAAGGAGATGGAACCGCTGCTCGGCCCGCTCGATATCGAAGACCTCGGCGCGGCGATGGTCCACCTCGACAACGGCGCCGCGATCTATCTGGAAACGTCGTGGGGCGGTTACATCGAGCGCGAGCACATCTTCACCGAACTGCTCGGCACACGCGGCGGCGCGAAGTACGAGCGATGGGGCCGCGAAGCGCCGACCGGCCAGCCTGTCCCGCCCTACCAACTCTTCACGACCATTGCCGACGAACAGATCAATGCCATCCCGACGCAGATCATCCTCACCCCGGAGGAGATGCTGCTCGCCTCCTTCGCGAACGAGATGCGCCACTTCGCCGAATGCGTTCGGGACAACGCGCAACCGATTACCACCGTCGATCATGGTCTGGAAATCCTTCGCATCCTCGACGCCATCTACCGCTCCGGCGCGGAGGGGCGCGAGATCGCGCTGCAGCCGAGCACGGTGTAATACTGGGGCGAGATGGAGCCGATGGCAGGAACACTGGCTGCTCAGTTCAGGATAGCGAGGTATCCTCATGCAATTCCACCATTCGAGTGAAATCTGGCGAGACTATCCGGAGCTTGTGCCCGGTGTGCTCTTTGCCGAGGGAATATTCAGGGATGTCTCTGTCGGCTCTCAGGTTGCCAAATTCAACGCAATCGCGGAGTCGCGGCTCGCGAACGCTTCAGAAGGCGAGTTGCCCGAAATACAGGCATGGCGGCGTGCCTTCGCGCGGATGGGATTCAAGCCCACGCAGTATCGCTGCGCCTCGGAGTCGCTGCTGCGACGCTTCCGGAAAGAAGGGGCGCTCCCGCAGATTCACCCGCTGATCGATCTCTGCAACGCGATCTCGCTCGCCTTCGCCATCCCGATCGCCGTATTCGATGTTGCCCAGATCACGGAGTACCTCGAAGTACGCTATGCGGTCGGCGACGAGAGCTATCTGGCGTTCTCCGGTGAAATCGAGCATCCCGACGCGCATGAAGTGATCTTCGCCGACGGCGTCGGGCGGGCGCACGCCAGGCGATGGACCAATCGGCAGAGTGCTTATTCGGCCATCCGGGATACGACCGCGACTGTCTTGATCGTCGCGGAAGCCATGCATGATTCAGCGTCCGCAGACGTCCAGAAACTGATCGCCACGATTGCCGACGAACTCACCGCGACGTGGTCCGTCGCCCCGAAAACCGCCATCCTGAGCCAGTCCTCGCCACGATTCACGTTCTGAGAGACGATCATTCTCGTCTTATCTCTCCGGCGCGGACGATCCTGGGGTCACGCCGCAGCAGCGTACGATAGCGCAGCCGTGCGCCCACCCCCGCATACCGTGACTGTCACCAAATAACGTGCAGCTACGAGGCCCGCGCGCCTGCACCGGCGGTTTGCAGCGCGGGAAGCGCCTGCGCGGCGGCGGCCTCGATCTCGGTGAGGGCCGTGTCCAGGGCAGCGCGCCAGTCGGGCAGGTGGCGGGCGTTGAGGCGGACGGTATTCGGCGTGAAGCGGATTTCCCGCCCGAACTGGCGAAGGAGGCGCGCCTGATTGAGCCGCCCGGTCGGCACCGGGCGCAGGACAATCTCGTGCTCGATCTGATTGATCACTTCGATGCCGACGCCGCGCGCCCGAATCTTCCAGCGGACGAGATCGAGCAACCCCGCAACAGCGTCAGGCAGTGGGCCGAAGCGGTCGGTCAGTTCGTGCGCGATCTCATCGACACCGGCCAGCGTGGCAAGGTCCGCGATACGCCGATAGAGCGTGATGCGCAGCGGATCGTCCGGCACGTACGAGGGCGGCAGGAAGGCCGTCACCGGGAGGTCGAGCGAAACGGGGCGTTCTTCCGGGGTCGCCTCGCCGGTGCGCGTTTCCTCAACCGCCGCGTGCAGGAGCCGTGTATAGAGATCGAAGCCGACCGCCGCGATATGCCCGCTCTGCTCCGCGCCGAGGATGTTGCCCGCGCCGCGAATCTCCAGATCGCGCATCGCCAACTGGAAGCCCGCGCCGAGATCGGTCGCCTCCTGGATCGCCTCCAACCGTTGCTGCGCCTCCGCCGTCATCGGCTTGGTGGCATCGTAGAGGAAGTACGCATAGGCGCGGTTCGATGAGCGACCGACGCGCCCGCGCAACTGGTAGAGCTGGGTCAACCCGTAGTTCGCCGCGTCATCGACGATCAGGGTGTTCGCGTTCGGGATGTCGAGACCGGACTCGATGATCG
>JBPCMC010000342.1:0-2947 GCA_051002645.1 Thermomicrobiales bacterium | reverse complement strand
TCCCTCCTCTGACGAGGTGTGGACTCCCCTTCTCCCGTATAGCATCGTGTACGGGAGAGGGGCAGAAGGTGGCGCCCTATCCGGCGCGGGCGAACTTCTGGAAGGTGTGGCAGCCGTCCGGCACGAGACCGGGGCGGACGCCCATCGTGTACGTCACCTCTCCGACGTAGATGTCGCCGTGCGAATCGACGCAGATATCGTGCGGGCCGACGAAGTTGCCTGGCGCGCAGCGATCCATGCCGCCCCAGCGCGCCAGCACCGTGCCCGCCGGGTCGTAGACGCTCACCCGCCCCGGCCGCTCGTCGTCAATCGCGCCGAGGCGCGGCGACTGGTCGCCGGGGCGGTGGAGCAGTTCGGCGACATAGATCAGGCCGTCGCGGTCGATGGCGATGTTCGTCGGGCGCTGCACGTCGTGCCACTCGGTCAGGTACGCACCGTCCGGGCCGAAGAACTGGATGCGGTCGTTCTCGCGGTCGGCGATCAGCACGCGGCCATCTGCCGCCACCGCGACGCCGTGGACGAGGTTGAACTGCCCCGGCCCGATGCCCGGCTCGCCCCACGACTGGATTAGCGCCCCGTCCGCGCCGAAGCGGTGGACGCGCGCGTTGCCGTAGCCATCGCTGACGTACAATTCGCCGCTCGGGGCGACGGCAATATTCGTCGGGCGGTTGAAGGGCGGTCCGCCGTGCGTGATGCTCGCCAGCGAGCGGCCGTCGTAGCCCGTGTCGGAGGCGACTCCGGGCGTGCCGATCGTTTGGAGCATCTCGCCCTCGGGCGTGAAGCGGAAGATCGCCTCCTGCCCCTCATCCACGCACCAGACGGTGTCGTCGGGCGCGATGGTCAGGCCGTGGGTGCGCGGTGTGAAAAAGCCCTCACCCCAGGAGGCAACAAATGAGCCGTCCCGGTTGTAGATGAGGACGCGCGACTCCTGGCGGGTGATGAGGAAGACGCGGTCGCGCGAGTCGGTGTCCACGCCGACCACATCGGCGTGGTGGAAGCCATCGGGCAACTGCTCCCACCCCTCGACTACCTCGTACCGTAGGCTCCCCGTTGTCGTTGCCATGGCGTTCCTCCCCTCGCTGTCGCTGCCGCTGCCGCTCGCGTCGCCCCGGCGCACGTCCCGACGATTGGGCCATCGGTCCGGGCAGATGGTGGCACGAACGATAGCATAGCACGGTGACACCTGCTGACGACAACGATAAATCCCGCTTCGCCCTCCTTCAGCCGTGAAAGGATACATTGACCTGCTTGCCGGGAGTAGTAGCATGGCATCCACGGATTGTGTACCCACCGTGGGGCGCGTGGCCGGGCGGCGGCCGCGCGAGACCGACGGACGAGGGAGGCATCTCCGTGGATCTCACGTACACGGCGGCGGATATCGCCTTTCGCCAGCAGGTGCGCCGCTGGCTGGAAGCAAACACGCCGCGCGCGAAACTCGAAACATTGGATGAGAAGCGCGCGTGGCATCGGATGCTGTACGACGCGGGCTATCGCGGTACGGGGTGGCCGGAGGAATACGGCGGCCATCCAGCGCGGCCGATGGAGCAGGCAATCGTCGCCGAGGAAATGGCGCGCGCAAATGCCCCGGTGGGGTTAGACGGTCTCGGCATCGACATCTACGTGGCGACACTCATGCACCACGGCACCGAGCAGCAGAAGCGAGATCATGTCGCGAAGCTGCTGACGGCCGAGGAGATTTGGTGTCAGTTGTACTCCGAGCCGAACTCCGGCTCCGACCTCGCCAGCCTGCAATGTCGCGCCGACCGGGACGGCGACGCCTTCGTCATCAACGGTCAGAAAATCTGGACGAGTGACGCCTATCACGCCGACTGGGGCATCATGCTCGCGCGCACCGACCGCAGCGCGCCAAAGCATCAGGGCATCTCCTGCATCATGCTCGATATGCACCAGCCGGGCATTGAAGTGCGGCGGCTCAAGCAGATCAGCGGCAACCAGGAATTTTGCGAAGTCTTCTTCACCAATGTGCGCGTGAACGCGGACAACCTCGTCGGCGAGATGAACGCGGGCTGGCGGATCGCTCAGACGACCCTCTCCTACGAGCGGAGCGGCAGCACGCTCGGCCATGTCGTCCGCCTGCAGAAGATGTTTGAGCGGATGATCGCGGTTTGCCGGATGCTTGCGCGCAGCGGCGTTCCCGCGATCGAGGACCCGATTGTCCGGCAGAAACTGGGCGAGGTTTACGCCGAGATCGACGTGCTCCGTTATGCCGCGCTCCGTCTCCTCAGCCGCGCAGAGAAAGGGCTCCGACCGGGGCCGGAAGCGTCGATCGCCAAACTACACGCCGCCGAACTCGATAGGCACGTCCAGGAACTCTTTCAGGATATTCTCGGACCGTACGGGCAGCAGATCGACGGCGTGCCGGAAGCGTTCGCACTCGAGGCGGGCGCGCAATTCGGCGAGCCGGGGAGTTGGGCATACGCCTTCTTGTGGTCGCGCGCCGGGACGATCTACGGCGGTTCAGCCGAGATTCAGAAGAACATCCTCGGCGAGCGCGTGCTCGGCCTGCCGAAGGAAGTGCGACAGGATCGCATCGCGGCGACCGCAAAAGCCGACACAGCGGCCGGACAGAGTGGACGATGAACGCGGCAGGCGAGCAGGAAGCATTTACGCGGGCGATGGAGGCGTTGTTCCACCCGAAGCGGCTCGCGATCGTCGGGGCAACGCCGCGTCAGGGGTTCGCGTATAACATCCATCGCGAGATCATCGCCGGGGGCTATCAGGGCGAGATTTTCGGCGTCACGCCGCGCCATACGGAGGTGCTCGGCGCGCCGTGCTATCCGACGCTCGACGCAATCCCCGGCGGCGTGGACAAGGCGATTGTCGTGGTGCCGAGCCATCTCGTCCTCGATGTCCTCGATCAGGCGGAGCGCGCGGGGGTCGCGGCGGTCAACATCATCACCAGCGGCTTCGGCGAGCAGGGCGATGG
>JBPCMC010000341.1:0-4646 GCA_051002645.1 Thermomicrobiales bacterium | reverse complement strand
CGGCGCGCAAGCTGTTGCATCTGGCGTGGGCGCTGGTGACGAAACAGCAACGGTATCGGTCGAATTATCGAATCGTCGATCCGCTACTCTCTGCTGCTTGACAGCCAATACCGTATCTCTGGGCAGTGGGGGGTTAGGATTCCTCCGTGAAATGCGCTAGAGTACCGAGACCTCGGTACGCAGTTGCATCAGAGGAGGTTGAGCAGCATGGATCTTTCACGGCAGTACGTCTTTCATGCGCCGACGCGCGTCATCTTCGGCGGCGGCTCTGTCCAGGCGACCGGACGCGAACTCGCCGCCCTGGGCGGGACGGCTGCGCTCGTCGTCACGGACGCGGGCGTCGTCAAGGCCGGGCTCCTTGACGCGGTGCTCGGCAGCCTCGCGGCGGCGGACATCAGCGCAACGGTCTTCGATGCGGTGGAACCGAACCCGAGCATCGGCACCGTCGAGGCCGCCCAGGCCGCCTATCGATCCGGCGGCTGCAATGCGATCGTCGCGGTCGGCGGCGGCAGCCCGATGGATGTCGCCAAGGCAGTCGGCATCCTCGCGACGAACGGCGGCGCGATCAGCGACTACGAGGGCAAGCCCGAGGCGATCCGCGTCGATCTGCCCCCCTTCATCTGCGTGCCGACGACCTGCGGCACGGGCTCCGAGGTGACACCCTTCGCCGTCATCACCGACGAGGCGCGCCATTGGAAGATGTCCATCGCCTCGCCGCGCGAAGTGCCGCGCGTCGCCATCGTCGATCCCGATCTCTTCCTGAAAATGCCGGCGGCGCTGATCGCCGCTACCGGCATGGACGCGCTGACGCACGCCATCGAGTCGTACACGAATCAGGATGTGCAGCCCTTCGCCGATGCCTTCGACATCCATGCGATCAAGTTGATCGGCGCCTATCTGCGGCCCGCCGTCGCCAACGGGTGGCGCGAGGCGATGGCATATATGGCCGTCGCCGCGACGATGGCCGGGATGGGGTTCAGCCAGAACCGGCTCGGCATCGTCCATGCCATCTCGCACCCGGTCACATCGTATGTGGGCACGCCGCACGGTGTCGCGAACGCGATTATCTTGCCGTATGTGCTGGAGTACAACGCCATCGGCGCCGGCCCACGGATCGCCGAAATCGGGCGCGCACTGTGCAACGGGCAGGGCGGCCCGCCGTGGCGCAATGGCGCGGATGCCGGTATTCAGGCCGTCCGCGCCCTCAGTCGAGATGTTGGCATCCCGGAGACGCTCGGCGAGGTCGGCGTGACGGAGGAGCACGTCGTCGCGATTGCGACGGACGCAATGAAGAGCCGCTTCAATATCGCCATCAACCCGCGCCGCGTCACGCAGCCTGACATCGAGCGCGTCATCCGCAACGCAATCAACGGCGTTCACACCGAGCAACCGCACCGACGTTAGGGCGATTCGTACGAGCGCAGACTCTTTTCTATTTGTGGCGGTGGGCTTCAGCCTGCCGCCACCGACTGCGAGGCCGCCGCGATCATCCACCGTCCGCAGCGGCGGATGGCGGGTCGGTCATTGCGTCGTCAGATTCAGGCGCTACGGCTGGTCGATATTCCCCGAAGGCTTCCTGGTACTCGGCACGTACTTCCGCGTCAACGAGATGGACATAGACCTGCGTCGTCGCGAGGTTCGCATGGCCGAGTACCCGCTGCACGACCGAAGCGGGCACCTTACCCTCGACCAATTGTGTGGCGAGGCCGTGCCGAAACGAGTGCGGCGTGATGCGCGCCGCGACGCCCGCCTGTCGCGCCACCTCCAGGACGATGCGTTCCACGGAGCGCGGGGTGATGCGGTTCCCCGGTTTGCCCGGCATATCGCGCCCGCTGAAAGCGGGTAGGGCCGCGAGCGCAAGGGGTTGCGTGCCGTCGAGACGCGCGGTCCAGTACCGCATCAGCGCCTCCGCCGTACTCGTGTCGAAGTAGACGCGGCGGCTCTTGCCGCCCTTGCCGCGAAAGACGAACGCCGTGCCATCCTCCAAATCAATGTCTCCGCGCCGTAGCGCGCAACACTCCGAGACGCGCGTGCCCGTGCGATAGAGGAAGCGGATCAGCGCCGCCACCTTCAACCGCCGTAATTCTGCCTCCGGCTTCTCGCCGCGCGGCTGGGTAGCGAGGAACTGCAGTATCCGGTCGAGGTCGCGCGTGCGCACCTCCGGCGGCGGGGCGGCGAATCCCGTTTGCTGCGCGGCCAACTGGAGGCCCATTTTTTCCAACGAGAGCGACGGATGCAGATCGTTCGCGACGAGGTGCTTGTAGAATTTCCGCACCGCCGCGCAGTAGGTGAGGGCGGTGCGCGTCGCGCCCACATCCTCGCGCGTCTGCCGCTCGCGCGGCAGCAGCCAGGCGGCAAAGTCGACAACCTGCGCCGTCGTCAACGCATCGACTGGCGCAACCGCAACATCAAGGCCCTCCGCCGCGAGGAAAGCCGCGAACTTGCGTAGTCCGTAGCGATAGGTCGTCACGGTGCGCGGACTCTTGCGCATCGTCGTGAGGAAGTCGTCGATGGCGCCCGCGATCGTCATGTCCACCGTGGCGACCGCTGATGGCTCCATTCATCCCTCCAGGCGCGGCAAGACCGCGAGCAATTGCGGGCGCAAGGCAGCGAGCGCCCGCGCGCGGTGGCTGATTCCATTCTTCTCGTCGTCCGCGAACTCGGCGAGCGTGCGGCCATAGTCGGCGACGAGAAAAATCGGGTCATAGCCGAAGCCGTTGACGCCACGCGCCGCGTCGGCAATCGCGCCTTCCAGACGGCCCTCCGTTGCGATCACTGTGCCATCTGGCAACGATAGTGCGATGGCGGCGACGAAACGTGCCGCGCGCGCCTCCGGCGGCACATCGCGGAGTGCGTGCAGGAGCAGGGTGCAGCGGTCGGCATCGGTGGCGTCGGGGCCGCCGTAGCGGGCGGAATAGATGCCGGGCGCGCCACCGAGCGCATCGACGACGAGGCCGGAGTCGTCGGCAATGGCGGGCAGGCCCGTTTCGCCGGTGACGTAGACCGCCTTTGCCCGCGCGTTGGCCGCAAACGTCTCGCCCGTCTCAGGCGGAAAAGCCAGCACGCCGGCGTCGCGCGCCGAGATGAGCCGAACGGGAAGGTCGGCGAGGAGCGCGGCAAATTCGCGCATTTTCCCGGCATTATTGGTGGCGAGGACGAGCGAGACGACCGTGGCGCACCTCCCGTACGTACACAGAGTATGCCACGTCGAGGGCCGGTCGGCAACGCGCGTGATAGACTGACGAGCAAGAAACGGAAAGGAATGCCCGACTTGGATAATCGCCACATCGCCGCCGCCTTCCGGGAACTCGCGGACTTGATGGACCTCGCCGGGGAGGATCGCTTCCGCGTCTCCGCTTACCGGCGCGCGAGCGACACGATCCGCCACGAGGCGCGCCCGCTGGCGGAGATGACGACGCTCCACGCCTTGCAGACCCTCCCCGGCATCGGCCCCGCTATCGCGGCGGAGATTCAGGAAATTCTCACCACCGGCCGCTACCGACGCCTCGAAGAGATGCGCGCGGCGATGCCGGCGGTCGTCATCGCGCTGATGCACGCCCCCGGCATCGGCCCGAAGACAGCGGCACAATTGCACGCGAATCTCCAATTACCCGACCTCCCGGCCTACGAGCGGGCGTTCCAGGCGGGCGCGTTGCGCGGCATCAAGGGAATCGGCGCGCGCCGCGAGGCGGAAATCCTCAGCGGCTTGCGCGCCCGCATCGTCAACGAAGGGCGCATCCTCCTGGGCACCGGTGTGGCAATCGCCGCGAAATTGATGACCGACTTCGCCGCGCGGCTACCGGATGTCACCGTGACGCCGATTGGCAGCCTGCGGCGCTGGGCGCCCACGCTCGGCGATGTCGATCTGCTCGCGGCAACCGACGACCCGGTCGCGACGCTCGACACCTTTGCCGCCTTGCCCGACGTTCTGCGCGTCATCGCGCGCGACGATGACCGCGTGCGCGTCCACCTGATCGACGGCGCGGAGGCGGAGTGCATCACCCGGCCAGTACGCACGGCGGGCGGCGCCCTGCTCTGGCTGACGGGCGACCGGGCCACCTCGGAACACCCTGGCTTCCGCGAGGCGCTCGCCGACTACGCGCGCAATCGCGGTATGGCGCTCGATAGTATGGGACTGCGTCGCGGTGAGACGTTCATCGAAGGCAACGAGCAGGCGGCATTCGCCGCGCTCGACCTGCCGTTCATCCCGCCGGAACTGCGCGAGGGCGCGGATGCGCTGAAACAGGCGCTCGCGCGAGGCGTGCCCCGCCTGGTGACTATCGACGATATTCGTGGCGACTTGCATACCCACACCGTCTGGAGCGACGGCAGCGCGTCCGTGGCGGAGATGGCGACGGCGGCGCGGGGACACGGCTACCAGTATTACGGCGTCAGCGACCATTCCTACTCGCTGCGCATCGCCAATGGTCTCGACGCCGAGCGGCTGCGCCAGCAGGCCGAGGAGGTGGCGGCGGTGGCGACCGATCTGCGCGTCCTACGGGCGTGCGAGATTGAAGTTCACAGCGACGGGCATCTCGATCTCGATGAGGCCGCGCTCGCCGCACTCGATTACGCGATCGCATCGGTCCACAGCGGGCAGCGTGGCGACCGCAGCGTCGTCACGGCGCGGACGCTCGCCGCCATCG
>JBPCMC010000340.1:0-9665 GCA_051002645.1 Thermomicrobiales bacterium | reverse complement strand
GCCCCGTCTGCCCGAGCAGGTCCATCGGCGGCTCATTCGTCCGCGTGACCGTCTCCGTCATCCCGTTCCATCCCTTCCTTCTCCCCACGCCAGCGCCACGTCGCATGACGCCGACGCCGGGAGGATTCATGCCGCCATTCCCCGCAGTGTACAACTTTGCCCGAACCCCTGCCAAACAGGGAGAGACCTTTTACCACAGAGGCACAGAGAGCACAGAGGAGGGAGGAGATAAAAAAGAAAAACTCTTCTCTCTTCATGTTTCCTCTGTGTTCTCTGTGCCTCTGTGGTTCAAATCCCCTTGCGTCGCAGCGAGATTGTGATAGAATGCACAATAGTACGAGGCATGGGAGAGACAGCGCGGTCTCTCCCCTCGTGCGGCTTTTCCCCATCATCCCCGAACGTACGGCACCATCGCTCCGACGCCGAGCAGGAAGCAGAGCAGGGCTTTCTGGACGTGCAGGCGGTTCTCCGCCTGATCCCAGACGCGGGAGCGCGGCCCCTCGATCACCTCGTCGCTGATCTCCTCGCCCCGGTGGGCGGGGAGGCAATGCAGCACGATGGCATGGGGCGGCGCGACGGAGACGACATTCGTGTCCACCGTCCAATCCGAGAAGACGGCGCGGTGGCGCTCGACGTTCGTCTCCTGCCCCATGCTCGTCCAGACATCGGTGTAGATGACATCCGCGTTGGCGGCGGCGCGGAGTGGGTTCTGAAAAGAGATGGCGTCCCCGGCGGCGGTGACCTCCTCCGGCGGCGGCTGGAACTCGTCCGGCGACGAGAGGATGAGGTGATAGCCGAACAGTCGCGCCCCCTCCAGCCACGATCGGGCGGTGTTGGACGCGCCGTTGCCGATGTAGGCGACCCGCTTCCCCGCGATGCTCCCTACGCCGAAGATTTCCTCGATGGTAAAGATGTCCGCGAGGATTTGGACGGGGTGGGCATCGTCGGTCAGCGCGTTGATGACGGGCACATCGGCGGTCGCCATCTCCATCAGCCGTTCGGTCGTGAAGGTGCGGTAGGCGATGGCGTCGCAGTAGCGGGCGAGCACGCGGGCGGCGTCACGGATCGGCTCGCGGGTGCCGAGGGCGATCTCGTTCGTCCCCATCGTCAGCGGGTGCGCGCCCAGTTGCGCGATACCGATCTCGAATGAGCCATGCGTCCGCAGACTCGGCTTCTCGAGGATCGTCGCGACCGCCCGGCCGGCGAGCACATGCCGGTGGCTCCCCTTCGGCGCCGCCTTGAGCCGCGTCGCGAGATCGAAGACGACATATGCCTCGTCGCGGGAGAGGTCCGTCACTTTCAGAAAATCGCGCTTGGTCAAACTACCCACCCCCTGCCCCCTCCCGAAACGGGAAGGGGTGACTCATATGAAGCGCCGTGGTCAATTCTTTATCGCTCTGCCCAATCGAGAGGGCGCATGCTATGCGCCCCTACCGCTCCCCCTTCCCGAAGTGGGGGCTAGGCAGTATACCGCACGGTGGCGAGCGAATGCGGCGGCAATTCCACGCGCCAGCCATCGGAGGCGTTGCCGCCGACGGGAAGTGGGACGGGCGCGACGCGGTTTGGATCGTCGGGGCTGTTCTGCTCGCGCGGGCTGGCGGCGGTCAGTATGTGGCCCTCGGCGACAGCAACGTTCTCGAGGCCACGGAAGGCGATAGTCGCGCCCTCGGTGAGATGGCGGTTAACGAGGGTGACGGCGATGCCCGTTCCATTCGTGGAGGCGGTACCGCTCACCGCCGCCGCGCCGCCCGGCACGGTCGCGCCGCCGTGTGCGTCCACGCGGAGCGCTGTCGCACCGATGTGCGGGGCGTGCAGACGCAGGGCGTGGTAGGTCGGCGTCACCCACATCCGCCCGCCATCCGGCCCGGTCATCACCGGCGCGTGCAGGACATTGACGATCTGCGCGAGGTTCGCCATCGAGAGCACGGTGCATTGCCGGTGGAAGCCTTCCAATGCGATCGCCGCCGCCAGCGCGTCGCGGAGCGTCCCCGCCTGCTCGTAGGTGATCGGGCGGCGTCCGGGAATGTCACCCCACCCATTGCGGCGCGACTCCGGATGCCAGACGCCCCACTCATCGAGCGCGATGCCGATGCGGTGCCGCCCGCCGGTCGCGGTGGCGATGATCGCGGCCGTCCGCTGCACGAAGGCTTCCGTCGCATCCGCCTGCGCGAGCAGGGTGTAATACTGCGTGTCGTTGAAGTCCGTCTCCGGCCCGCCCGCCGACCAGTAATCGTGGATCGAGAGGTGGTCGACGAGATCGAGGCGCGGCCCGAGCGTCTTCAGCAGGGTCACGTTCCATTCGTCTTCCAGCCCACAGGCGACCAGTTCGGCGGTCGGGTCGATGTGGCGGAGCATCGTCGCGTAGCGCCGGTACTCGCGCGTGTAGTCCGCCGCGTCGTAGTTGCCGCCGCAGCCCCAGTTCTCATTCCCGACGCCCCAGAGCCGCACGCCGAAGGGAGCCGGTGCGCCGTTCGCGGCCCGCTCGCGCGTCAGCGTCGTATCGAGAGCACTGTTGCAGTACTCCAGCCAATCGCACAACTCCTGCGGCGTGCCGGTGCCGACATTGCCCGCCAGATACGGCTCCGCGCCGAGCAACGCGCAGAGACGCAGGAACTCATGCGTGCCGAGCGTATTGTCGTCCTCCACCGTCAGGCCGCAGGACATGCCGAGTCGCCGGGGCCGCGACGTGGGCGGGCCGATACCGTCCCGCCAGTGGTAGTGATCGGCATAACAGCCGCCCGGCCAGCGCAGCAGCGGCACCGGCAGGGCGCGCAGCGCGTCGAGCACGTCCGCCCGGAAGCCGTCCGCGTGCGGGATGCCCGCGTCGGCGCCAACCCAGAGGCCGTCATAGCAGCAACGCCCCAGATGCTCGGCGAAGTGCCCGTAGAGCCGGGGCGAGATCGTCCCAATCGGCGCATCGGTGTGGATGTCGATCGTTGTGACCAAGATTCCTACCCCCCGCCCCCTCCCGAAACGGGAAGGGGTGACTCGCGCGAGTTGCCGTAGTCTCTCCTTCAACACCCAGATATATCAGCGGATTGCTCCCCTTCCCACCTCGGGAAGGGGCAGGGGGTTAGGATACCACTCGTTACTCGTTACTCGTTACTCGCTACTGTCTTCTTCTTCTCGCGCTATACTGCGGGACGCGAAAGGAGCATCGTTGGATGGCACATGACAAGGCATTGGCGATCCGTGTCCCGCCTGGGACGAAAGTCCGGCTGCGCGATCACAACCCTGCGGATACCGGCGGCATGGAACGCGCGGAGGCGGAGCGGCGGACCGCGCAGATGGCGGACGAATTCGCGGAGGTGCAGGAACTGCTCTACGGCGCGGCGCAACAAAGTGTGTTGATCGTCTTGCAGGGGATGGATACGAGCGGCAAGGACGGTACGATCCGCCACGTCATGGCGCCACTCAATCCGCAGGGGTGCGACGTGGTCGCCTTCAAGCAGCCGACGCCCACCGACCTCGCGCACGACTTCCTCTGGCGCGTCCATCCCCGCACGCCCGCCAAAGGGATGATCGGCATCTTCAACCGCTCCCATTACGAGGATGTGCTCATCGTGCGCGTCCATACCCTCGTACCGAAGGAGGTGTGGAAACGGCGCTACGCGGCGATCAACGACTTCGAGCGGTTGCTCGTACAGAACGACACGATCATCCTCAAATTCTTCCTGCACATCAGCAAGGAGGAGCAGCGCGCGCGGCTCCTGGCGCGGGAGAAGGAACCGGCGAAAGCGTGGAAACTCTCGCCCATCGACTGGATCGAGCGCGAGCAGTGGGACGACTATCAGGCGGCGTACGAGGCCGCGCTAAGCAGATGCAGCACGAAGGAGGCGCCCTGGTATATCGTCCCGGCGGACAGGAAATGGTTCCGCAACCTCGTCATCACGGAAGCGATCATCGCGGCGCTCCGGCCGAACGTCCCGGCGTGGCAAGCGGCATTGGCAGAGCGCGGCAAGGAGCAGATGGAAGCCATCGCCCAACTGCGGGCACGGAAAACGACGGATCACCCGTAGAGAGGTTCGGGGTTCGAGGTTCGGGGTTCGAGGAATCCCACTCCCCAAACCTCGAACCTCGAACCTCGAACTCGTCAAGGAGGCACACATGCGACTCTACCTGCTGCTCTACGGCACGAATTCAGCGAACGGCACCCCGTACCCCGGCTATCTGATCCAGACGGATGACGGCACGAATGTACTCGTCGATACCGGCTTCCCGCCGGAGGCGACCGGCGCCTACCGCACCGCGACCGGACCCGGCCCGCGCGTCGAGGAGGGGCAGTATGTCCTCAACCAGCTTGCCGCCCTCGGTCTCGCGCCGAAGGACATTAAGTACCTGATCGCGACGCATCTCGATGGCGATCACGCCGGCAACCACGATCAGTTCCCGGACGCCGAAATCGTCATCCAGAAGGAGCATCTCGACGCGGCGCGCCAGTTGGAGCGATTCCAAGCCACCCGTGCGCATTGGGACGCCCCCGGCCTCCACTATCGCACGGTGGAGGGCGACACCGAGTTGCTGCCCGGCATCGAACTGATCGCGTCGGGCGGCCACAAACCCGGTCACCAGTCCGTGCTCGTCCGCCTGCCGGAGACCGGCCCGGTGCTGCTCGCCATCGACGCCATCCCGCGCATGGACCAGCGCGACCCGGAGACGCGCACCATCGGCCCCGCCGACATGGACGAGGCGAACACCCGCGCCAGCACCAAGAAACTGATGGACCTCGCCGCGCGCGAGGGCGTCACCCTGATCATCCACGGCCACGACCCGGAGCAGTGGAAGACCCTCAAACTCGCCCCGGACTACTATTCGTAAGGGGATTTTTAACCACGGAGACACAGAGAGCACAGAGAAAACACAGAGAAGAAATCCAGTGGAACTTCGTTTTCTCTTCTCCCGCCTCTGTGTTCTCTGTGTCTCCGTGGTTCAGTTCCCGGATTTCAACCGGGCGAGGGCTTCGGCTTGTTTGGAGGTCAGGGACATTTCCATCAGTTCGAGGCGGTTGCCGTCGGGGTCCTCAATCCACGCCTGGCGGTTGCCGTCCTTGCCGGTGATCAGCGGGCGGGTGAGCGGGACGCCGCGCGCGGTCAGTTGCGCGACGACGGTATCGAGATTATCGACGGTCAGGCAGAGGTGGTTGAGGCCGACCGCCTCGCGCGGGGCGGGGCCATCGCCCGTGCCGTTCGGGAAGAATTCGAGATACTGCGTCTCAGTGACGCGGACGTAGACGAGCATCAGGTCGCCGTTGTCCTGGTGCAGGCGGAACATCTCCGCGAAGCCGAGTGTCCCAGTGTAGAAGTCGAGCATCGGGTCGAGGGCCCGCGCCCGGATCGCGATATGCCCGATACCAGTGAATCCTTCCATAAAACCTCCATTGGTGAGCAGGCAATCGGCAGCGAAAGGGAGCGATGTGCGCCCGTCGTGAAACGCGCACATTATCGCAAGATGTCGACTCGCTGCCTACTGATTTCGGCCCGCTGCCGACTGTCTATCCCCAAAATTAGCCCAAGCATAGCGCCGCCGAGATGTTCGATGTTCCAGACATGCCGCTCGCGGATGATGGCGAGGACAAGCCAGGCGGCGACGCCCGCGATCACGACCCAGCACAGGCGGCGGGGTAGGAGCGCAAGCACGAAACCGAGCGCGCCGTAGATACCGACGGAGGCGCCGGAGTCCGGTTCGGTCGCCCAATTGTGCGAGAAGCGGTAGCCTGCCGCGTCGAGCGGCCAGACGACGCAGAGCGAGACGAGCGCCGTCCCGGCGATATTCGGCGCCCAGAACGCCGCGACCGCCCGCCACGCCCCCGCGAACCAGCCGGCGAGCGCGACGAGGGCGACGGTCTGCAGCAGCATCGGCAACCAGTCGTCGTGCGCGGTCGGGAAGAGTGTCATCGTCACGAGCGTGTGGATGCGCCCGCCACGGAGCGCGTCCAGATCGTATCCCCAGCGGGCGAGAAAGGCGGGCGACGGGTCATGCCGGATCGTGCCGGACCAGACACCACCGAGCAAGAGCACAAGCGCCATCCCCAGCGCGGGAAGCAACCGGGCTGCCGACGCGATGCATCGCCCGGTTCGTTGCGCGGGCGTCTGGCGTTGCATGGTATTCGCCATCATCGTCCTCGCACTGTCTCCGCCACAACCTCCGCCGCGCCTTCGGTCCATGACAGTATGACCGATGATGGAACCGAACGGTACGATTGCGGGGAACAGTGCAGGAGAAGGTGGCAGACTCACACCATTGAGAACACGACGAGAGGCGCGGAGTCGGACGCGCGTCTCTCGACAGATGCGAGCCAGTCCGGTATTGTCCATCCGGTTAACGACAAGTTCGTGGCTTGAGAAAGAGGGGGATCATGCATCGGGTTCGGATTGTCCTGGCGGCTGTGATGGCCGTCGCGCTCGTGATGCTCTCGACCGGCGCCCAGGCGGCGTCGGGCTTCGCCGACCCGGCCTTCCAGACGCAGTGGCGAACCGGGGAAGCGGTGACGCCGAACTTCTGGGGGCCGCTCGAAACGGCGAAGGACGGGCAGCAGGAGCCGTACAAGGAGGCATCGGGCGGCCAGCGCCTCGTGCAATACTTCGATAAAGGGCGAATGGAGTTGACCAACGGCGCCGTCACCAACGGCCTGCTGGCGACCGAGATCATCACGGGGCAGATCCAGACCGGCGACACGACCTTCCAACCCCAGTCGCCGCCGGCTATCGCCATCGCGGGGGACGCGGAGAATCCAGCGCCCACCTACGCCGGCCTGGCGAGCAAGGGCGCGGTGCTCCTCCAGCAAACCGGTAGCACGCCCGGCGCGTCGGTGAATGCCTCGATCGGGGCCGATGGCGGTCTCGGCAGCGGCGCCGCGAGCGGTGACCCGGCGATGCAGATCGGCGCCTACGACGCAGCGACGCAGCATAATGTCGCCGCCGCTTTCGCGGCCTACCGCACCAAGGCAGGGCTCACCACCATTGGCTACGCGATCTCGGAACCATTCCGGGCGAACGTCAAAGTTGGCGGCACGCCCAAGGACGTAATGGTGCAGATTTTTGAGCGGCGCGCGCTCACCTATACCGCGAGCAACGCGGACGCCTTCAAAGTGGAGATGGGCAACATCGGCCAGCACTACTACCAGTGGCGCTACGCAGGTGGCGCGCCGCCCGCGACCGATACCGGGACGACCCCGACGGTTGATGTCACGGGCTCGGTCGCGCTCCAAGTCCCGGCCGGCTGGACGACCGATACCACCCCCTACACCGGGCCACCTCCTACCCCCGCGATCTTCAATGGCCCGGTGCCGACGCTGAAATTTATCGCGCTCATCGATAACCAGACGCAGTCACTGGACGACGAGATTGCAGCCGAAATCCAGGGGGCGCATCAGTTAGCGAGCGGCGGGATCACGACCGATCAGACCAAGGACCGGACAATCGGCGGCGAACCGGCCAAGGTGTACACCTTCACGGGGCGGCGAGCGCCGGACAAACCCTCAGACGCCGGGGGCGATCGCTTCGCGGTCTCCGGCCTGATCGCCGTCGTCTTCCACAACGGAAAGTCGTACACCTTCTTCGGGCTCGTCGATTCGAGCGCCTTGGCGAACGCCGACGATATCACCGCCTTCCTCGACTCGGCGAAGTTTATCTGATCGACCGCAACCGAAAGATCGCGCAACGACGAGGGGGAACCATCTGGTTCCCCCTCCTTCTTCCGCGCTACCGGGTAGCTGATCGGGCGTGCTATCGGCGCGAACGCTCGTCGCGGCTCTCCGAGCGGGCGGGCGCTCGTTTCTGCTCCGGCACGACTGCGTAGGAAGCGAGCGACGCGCCGACTGCGATGAGGCAGGCCGCGCAGAGGCTCGCCCGCAGCGCGAGCGAGGCCGCAAGCGTGACCGCAATGAGCGCGACCGCCGTGAAGAGCGCCGCCGCGACGAGATAGGCGTCGCGCCGCTTCGCGAAGGTCAGCACCGTCAACGTCCCGACCATCAGGCCCGCGCACGCGGGGAGCGCCCGCTCGATGTTCGGCCCATGCACCGCCGTACTTAGGACGAAATCGGCGAAGCAGCCGGTCCCAAAGATCATCGCCGGTGTCACAATCGGCGGCCAGATTGCCACCTTCTTCCTACGCCCCTGCACAGACGCCTCCCCTAGCATGTGTCCCGAATCCTGACGACGACTGGCTTGTCTCCTGTCTCGCCGCCTCACTCATTTCAACGTCCCGCGCCCCGATGATGTGACGCTCAGTGTGCCCCCTTCCGTGCCCGTCGAGCGAGTATGCCCCAGGCCCGGTGAACGCGAGGGTCGCTGCGGCGAGCGCGAACAGGAAGGCCATCTCGTACCCGCCCTGCCCGTGGAAGCCCGCCTTCCAGTGCGCCTTGCGGATCGCCACAAGCATATTGAAGAAGATCACCGGTGCGACGAGCCGCGTCTTGAAGCCGAGCGCGAGGGCGGCCTGCTGCGGCAGCGGGATGCCCATCCGCTCCAGCCCGCCGCTGAACTCCTCGATGCCGCCCCGCTCCACAGAGGCGGGGAAGTTGCTGCCCACCAACTTCGTGAGCGCGGCGGGCGGCGCCTTGCCAGGGCCGCCGAAGAGCTTCGGATAGCCGTGCGTCATCAGGCCGGCGCCCACACCCAGGCGGAGCAGCAGCAGCCCCACATCCGTCAGACCTGTCCCGTTCGCGCGCGTCCCGTTCACTCGCCACCTCCGTCAATTTCAGCCTTCGCTTCATAGGCGTTTCTCGCCTCAAGAAACATACCACGCGCGTGACGACGGCTGGTGTCTCAGCGCGGTTTCATCTCCCGGAGATCGTGCCCGCCCGGTTGGGGCGCGCGAAGATTGGTGGCACGATTTCTGCTTTGCAAAGGTTCATGACGGCGGCCGGAGAGTTACCGTCGCACAGCGAATCAGACAATACAATGAAGCACGAAGCATGGAGCATGGATATGTGGCGGCAAACTGGACGCGGTCGAGATGGTTTCGGTCTCTTCTTCGTTACTGCCCTCATCGGGTGGTCCGCCGCGTCGCATCTTATCACCGGTGCCTTCCATCTCGGCGCCGGCGCGGTCGTCGCGGGCGTGCTTGCCATCATCGGCGCGATGTGGGCGCGCTCGGCGATCCGACGGCGCGACGAGGCGCGTATTCGGGCCATCATCACCACACCGCAGGAGTTCCCGGCAATCCCGATGCCGGATTATCTCCTCCCCTACGCCGCAAAACAGTACGAAATGGATTTGGCGGCGGGCTAACGACAATCAGGTCATGGAATTCAGAAGGCGACGCAATCGTGAGGCGGAGTTTACTCCCCGCCCTTTTCGATTGACAGGCAGCGGCCTCTCGTCAAATCAATGCGCGGTGACTGGATCAGTCCCCGACCGTCACCACCTCGGGCACGCGGGCAGGTGCGAACGGCGTCGCAGCGCGGTCGATGCGCAGGGCGAGGATGCCGCCGCAGATCGCCACACCACCACCGACGAGGAAGGCGAGTGTGTACGTGCCGAGGGTCGTGCGGATCACGCCGCCGAAGAAGGCCGCGCTCGCCGCGCCGAACTGATGGGCGCAGAAGATCCAGCCGAAGACGACGCCGACGTGCTTGCGGCCGAAGATGTCGGCGGCGAGCGCCGCAGTCGGCGGGACGGTGGCGATGTAGTCGAGGCCGAAGAAGACGGCGAAGATCGCCAGCC
>JBPCMC010000339.1:0-6588 GCA_051002645.1 Thermomicrobiales bacterium | reverse complement strand
TGCGGCCACCGTTCGCGCTCGTGCTGCTCACCATGATTGCCTTCGGCTTCGGCTTCGCCATCATCGACGCCGGGCTGAACACCTACATCACCGCCATGCCGGAGAGCACGACGCGGCTGAACAATCTGCACGCCTTCTACGGCATCGGCGGGTTCCTCGGCCCGATCATCGCCGCCGGTGTGCTGGCGAGAGGGCTGCCCTGGAACACCGTCTACGCCCTCTGGTCCGCGTGCGGATTCCTCTTGATGACCGGCTTCGCCCTCGCCTTCGATGCCGGTGGACCGGCAGCCCGGCAGCCCGCCACGAAAGCAGCGGAGACAAGCCTGCTGACGGACATCCTCCGGCTCCGGCTCGTCTGGCTGGCGGCGGTTTTCATGCTCTTCTATGTCGGCGCGGAGATCAGCCTCGGCAGTTGGAGTTACAGTTTCCTCACCGAAGTGCGACACCACGGCAGCCTGCTCTCCGGCTGGTCGGTGAGCGGCTACTGGCTGGGCATCACCATCGGGCGGCTGACGCTGGCACGGCTCGCCACCCGCCTCGCGATGACGGATACGGCGCTCATCCGCTACTGCCTGATCGGGGCGGCACTCGGCGTGCTCTGTATCTGGCTCGCGCCGCTGCCCGCAATCGCCGCGTTCGGCCTCTGGCTGGCCGGGTTCAGCCTCGGCCCGATCTATCCGACGACGATCGCGCTGCTGCCGCGTCTGGTGCCCGCCCGTCTGGTACCGAGCGCGGTCGGCTTTCTCGCCGGCCTCGGCAGCATGGGTGCGGCGCTCTTCCCGTGGCTGGCCGGCAATCTCGCGCAGGCGGTCGGCCTCTGGACCCTGATGCCCTACGTGATCGCGCTGCTTGCCGTCCTCTCCGCCACCTGGCTGGGACTCAGCATCTCCGCGAAGCAACAATCGGTTGCCTGATTGCCTGTGAACAGTGTGCGAGCTACTGCGATGGCACCCATGCGGGCCGCTTGGATGATGACAGTATAATGGTATCCGTAGTCGGCGGATTCCCCGCATAGGAGAGCGATCATGCAGGCGCTTCGACTCCGCGACATCCAGGACCGGCGCGATACGATTCTCGCGATCGCTGAGCGACACGGCGCGACGAATGTCCGTGTCTTTGGCTCGGTCGTTCGCGGTGAGGCGCGCGACGGCAGCGACATCGATTTCCTCGTCGAGATGCGCGCGCATCATAGCCCCTGGTTTCCGAGCGGTTTCAGGCTCGACCTACAGGAGATCCTCGGCCATGACGTCGATGTTGTGACGGAGCGGATGCTCGACACCGAAATACGCGCTGATGTGCTCCGCGAGGCAGTCGCGCTGTGAACCGCGACGCGCGGAACCTTCGCTATATCGTCCTTTGCATTGAGCGGATCGAAGGATATACCGCAATCGGCGAAGCGGCGCTCGAATCGCAACTACTCCTCGATGCCATATCGATACTCGCAACGATGATACGCACATCTTCAGGCGCGCCGAACGATACCGACTCCCAGAACTGAGTCGTCGCAAATCCCGCTTTTCGCCGTACTCTGTGAGACGTGTGGTCGTCGCGCTAGACGAGCGCGACACCGCTAAGGACGATCACTATACCGACGATCTGCGCAACGCCAAGTTGCTCGCCGAGGAAGAGCCGGTCGAGGAGAGCTGTGATGAGCGGCGTGCAGGTAACGACGGCGCTCTCCGCGACCGCGATGGCACGCTGATAGCGGCAGGGGCTATCGACGCGGCAGGGGGCAGCCGTCCGGGCCGCAGATGCCCTGCGCAATCTCTTCCTCGCGCTCGCGGGCGAGTTGCCCCTTCTGCCAGTCGAAGTCGATGGTCGGATGGAACTTCTCGGGGTACTCCGTCATCCAGATCTGCTTGCGGATCGTCAGGTTCTCCGGGTCGAGATGGAGCGCCTGCGTCCACTCGCCGACTGCCTCCGCCCGCGCGTCGCGCGCGAAGAGTTCCGCGCCGAGGCGCATCCGCGTGTCGATCAGCGCCCGCTCGGTGTCGCTGAGATGATACGGCGCATCTTTCGCGTCCTGTGCGATCTCCGTGACCTCGCCGTCGATCAACCGCTGGATCGCATCGACATCCGCCTCGTTCTCGATGTTGAAGCCGCCGAACTTGCGGTAGCGGATGATCCCCGCTTCGTCGAGGAAAATACCGTTGGGGATCAGTTTGTAGTCATAGATCGCCGCGAGGGCATTGTCGCGATCGACGACGGTCGGGAAGGTCGCGCCCGCCCGCTCATGCCACGGTCGCGCCGCCTCCGCGCCCTGCGTGTCCACCGCGACGGAAACAAACTGGAAGGCTTTGTCGGCGTTACGCGCAACGAATTGCTGCCACCCGGGCAGCTGATTGCGGCAGCGTCACCAACTAGCCCAGAAAAAGAAGAGGGTCTTCGTCCCCCGCACTGCGCTGGGGCCGAGTTCGCCCCCGTCGAGCCGTGGCAGCGCCCAATCCGGCGAGGGCTCGCCCAGATGTGTGCCGGTCTGAACTGTTGTGACCATTGAAACCTCCTCGCACGCCTGATCCACACCATTCTCTCTATCAGTTGCCATCGTACAACGGCGGGGACCTGATGCATATTCCTTCCGTTTCACATGAAAGCGGGCGACGGCACTCCCTTGTGCCGCCGCCTGCTCCTCATGATATGGTCAGGGCTAAGGCGATCAGTCTCCCGCAGCGCCGCCAAAGGCCGGGACGGGGATCGGGAAGACACAACCCTTCAGGGGCTCGCCATCACTCCAATAAGCGGGCGCGCCCATCTCGGGCAGGTCGAGGCCCGCCAGTTCGTCCTCCGCCTTCGAGCGGATGCCCATCAGCCGGTCGCAGACTTTGAAGAAGGCATACGAGACGCCGCCCGCCCAGAGGATGACGACCACCGCGCCGATCGCCTGCGCGCCGAGTTGGCTGGCGCCGCCGAAGAAGAGTCCCTTCACCTGCGTACCGGCATAGTTCGCTGTGCCGTCCGCGAACAAACCAACGGAAAGCATCCCCCAGACGCCGCAGACGCCATGCACAGAGATTGCACCGACGGGATCGTCGATACGCAGTTTCTTGTCGATGATCGCGACCGCGAAGACGACGATCGTGCCCGCGACCGCGCCGATGATGAAGGCGCTGATCGGCGAGACATAGCCGGACGGTGCGGTGATCGCGACGAGGCCGGCGAGCATCCCGTTGCAGGCCATCCCTGCGTCCGGCTTGCCGTTCAGGTACCAGGTGATGAGCATGGACATCATCGCTCCGGCGGAACCGGCGAGCATCGTCACGGTGGCGATCATGCCGATGCGGAGCGCGCCGTTGCCGGACGCGCCGAGCGTGCTGCCGGGGTTGAAGCCGAACCAGCCGAAGGCGAGGATCAGCGTGCCGATGATCGCGTAGATCAGGTTGTGGCCGGGGATGACGTTGCTCGATCCGTCCTTATTGTACTTGCCGATGCGCGGGCCGAGCACGTACGCCCCCGCAAGTGCGGTGAACCCGCCGACCGCGTGGACGACGCCGCTCCCGGCGAAGTCAATATAGCCCGCGCCTAGCCCCTTCTTGCCGAGTTGGGAGAGCCATCCTCCCCCCCATGCCCAATTGCCGAAGATCGGGTAGATGATCGTGCTGACGAAGAAGCCATAAACGCAGAAGGCGCTCCATTTCCACCGCTCCGCCATCGCGCCCGTCGGGATCGTCGCGGTCGTGTCCATGAAGACCATATTGAAGAGAAAGAGGACGGCGATGCCGACATCGTAGGTGCCATCCGAGAGGAAGAAGCCCTTGTGTCCGATCAGGCCCCAATCCACCCCGCCGAGGTGGATCGTCAATTCCTGATTCAGACTTGTCAGACCACCGAGATTGGGGACGCCGACAAGGCCGACGCCGCCAAACTGGAAGGCGAAGCCGACGAAGAAGTACCCCAACATGCCGAGGAAGTAGACGCTGAAGTTCATCGCCATCACATGCAGCGCGTTCTTCGTACGGCAAAAGCCCGTCTCCACAAGCGCGAAGCCGAGTTGCATGAACATGACGAGGAAGCCCGCCACGAGCGTCCACGCGTAGTTGATGCCGAGGCGATTCTGGTTCACCTGTGTGGCGAGTTGCGTCGCGAACGGCTCGCTCTTCGCCGCCTTGTCCGCATCCGCCTGCGTGATATTCGCGGGTGCGACACCAACGACCCCCGTGTCGGAGCCGATGACGAGGCCGGACGCATCCCGTGTGACCTCCGCGTCTTTCTGGCTGCTCGGCAGGGAGATGACGATGCCAATCAATCCGACGATCAGGAAGATCGCCGTCGACACGAGCACCCACGTCTTGATAGACGTGCCCCCGCGCGCTATCCCGCCGCTTGCACCGGTCCCTGTGCCGGCCATCTGTCCCGTTGCCACAAATCCCTCCTCCTCATCGCTCCCCGGCGCCCCCGGAAACGACGGACCGAGTGCCGGTACCTCCGGCACACCCCCTACGAAAAGCGCGAATCGGTTCGCATAGACACTGGCCTTTTGCCACCTACGCAACGGCAGCGCGCTGATTTTTGTGTTTGTTTCGTTTGCGGGTGCGCGGAGCGGAGGAGGAGCCGTGCGCCGTTTTCGGCAAACCGAGCGGCGTCTGGGCGAGGAGTGCCATCACATCCCCGTGCTGATCACCGGCGAGCAGGAGTGGGAAATTGGCCGCACCCGCGATGCCCCGCAGGAGGATGCGCCCGCGCTCGTCGGCGATGGCGTCGAACTCGTCCCAGCGCCGAAAGACGACACGATTGCGGGCGACACCCTCGGTGGTGAACGTGTATTGGACGGGAATAGAGACGATCACGAAGGTGGCGAGAACGACGATTAGATTGATCGGCGTGCGTATCCAGCCGCCGAGGGTACCGAGCAGCAGTACAACGCCGAGCAGGTAGACATTCGTCCGCTGGAGGCGGATGCGCTCGCGGAAGCGGAGCGGCATGACACCGAGCAGGTCGCCCGTAACGGGCTGCCCGATCGGCACAGCGATCCGCATCAAGGTGAGGATCAGCATCATGCCACAGAGCAGGGGAGCGATCATACCGCGACCTCCGTTTCATGCTGTGCGGCCGCCATCCAGCGGACGAGGCGCCGGGGCCGGTGCGGCGCCCTGATGAGGCGCGGCGCGCTCCGGCTCGCCTGCACGCGGGTGGCATTGAGCAAGGCGCGGGCGTACGTCGCCGTCTGCTTCTCCGGTGCATCGAGCATGACGGCGTGGGTCAGTTCATCGAGCGCGTCGAAGACACGTCCGAGGCGGAGCATCGCCTCGCCTCGCTTCAACCGAACGAGAAATTCCTCCGGGCCATACGTCAAGGCTTGCGCGAAGGCATCCTCCGCCGCATCGACCGCCGCTCGTTCGAGGAGGAGCGCGCCGAGGTAGGCCCACGCCACCGCGCTTTGCGGGTCGAGGGCGAGCGCGTCGCGCAGCAGCCCTTCCGCACCTGCGACATCGCTGCTGGCGATGTGAAGGGTCGCGAGTGCGATATAGGCGGCGGCATCGGTCGGTTCGTGCGCGATGATGTCGCCGTAGGCGGCGATCGCCTGTTCGTTGTGGCCCAGCCGCGCCAGGGCTGCCGCGCGAACGTGCGGCGCGACGTGCGCCGCATCGCGCATGGCAGCGGGGACGGCGGCGCCGCAGGTATGGCAGAACGCGGCAGCGGGCAGGAGCGATGCTCCGCACTGGTGGCAAAACGTCTTCATGCGGCCTGCCGTTGCGCGTCTCGCGCTCCCGATTCGACATATGCCGGTTGCGGCCCCGTCGGCACGGCCACCGGTGGCGCGGCGACGAAGCGGAGCAGGATCGGCGTCACCAGTGTCGTCAGCAGTACCATCGCCAGCGACGCCGCGAAGAGTTGCCCGTCAAGAATACCGACCTCTTTTCCCAGCGTCGCCACGACGAGCGCCACTTCGCCCCGTGTAATCATCCCCATGCTAACCGTGAACGCTTCCCCGGCGGGCAAGCGTCCCGTCACCCCCCCCGCGAAGGCGCCGACCGCCTTGGTGACGACGGCGACGGCGATCAGGAGGACGGTGAAGAGCGGCGCGGCGGCGAGGGTGCTGCCATCCGCTTCCAGGCCAACAGCGACAAAGAAAATCGGTACGAAGAGACCATAGCCGACGAGGTCCACGCCATAGGTGATGCGCTCCCGTTCTTCGGCGGGATGCCGCGCTACCGCGAGGCCGAAGAGGTACGCGCCGGTGATCGCCGCCACCTTGCCGAGCGACTCCGCCGCCCATGCCGCCGTAATGACGAGGCCGAGCAGGAGCGCGAGCGATGCCTCCCTGCTCTGCAAGGCACTCAGATGACGGAAGAGATGCGGCAGCGCCCATTCGCCGAGCGCGAAGGCGATAACGAAGAAAAGACCCATCGAGAGCAGGGGCCGAAACGGATTACCGCCCCCCTCCAGTCCGATGACGACCGAAAGCAAGATGATGCCGAGCACGTCGTCGATCACCGCCGCGCCGAGGATCACCGTCCCAACACGCGAGCGCAGACGGCCGAGCTCGCGCAGTGTCTGCGCCGTGATGCTCACACTCGTCGCCGTCAGCACGACGCCGAGGAAGACGCTCGCGGGCCACGAGTAGCCGAATGCCCGCGCCAGCGCGAGGCC
>JBPCMC010000338.1:0-9894 GCA_051002645.1 Thermomicrobiales bacterium | reverse complement strand
GTACGAGAGGTTTGAGCCCCTTGTTACTCATTACTCGCTACTCGTTGCTCTCCCGCACCGGCCCGCGATGTCGGGCGCGGAATGAAGGAGGGGCAATCTCTATGCCCATGCAACGACTGAAAGTACGCAAGGCGCTCACGCCGCGACAACGGCGGCACCGCCGCGTTCGCGCGAAGGTCTCCGGGACGCCACAGCGACCCCGATTGAATGTCTTTCGCTCCGGCAAGCATATCTACGCGCAAGTGATCGACGATGTGCGACAGCACACGCTGGTCGCGGCCGGTTCGACCGACCCCGAACTGCGCGCGCTCGCCGGCACCGGTGACGGCATGACGAAGACCGAGCGCGCGCAATGGGTCGGGCGCACGATCGCCACCAAAGCGCAAGCGGCAGGAATCACGCAGATCGTCTTCGACCGGGGCGGGTTCCTCTATCACGGGCGGGTCCAGGCGCTCGCGGACGCCGCTCGCGAGGGCGGACTCGATTTCTAGGGAGTGACGAGTAACGAGTAACGAGTAACAAGTACAAGGTAGGCACTGAGCGCGGAACATATTCGCTCCCAACTGACTACTGACTACTGACTACTTGCTACTTGCTACTGATGACTAAAGGAGCAGAGCGACGAATGGTACGGATTGATCCGGCGAAAATTGGAGACCTCGAAGAGCGCGTCGTGCAGATTAACCGCGTCGCGAAGGTGCAGCGCGGCGGGCGGCGCTTCAACTTCTCCGCCGTCGTCGTCGTCGGCGACGGCAAGGGCCATGTCGGTGCGGGGATGGGCAAGGCCGGTGAAGTCCCGGAATCCATCCGCAAGGGCGTCGAGGATGCGAAGAAGCGCATCATCGAGGTCAATCTCGAAGGCTCGACGATCCCGCACGAGATCGAGGTGACGTACGGCGCGTCGCGCGTGCTGCTTCGCCCGGCGCGGCCGGGTACCGGCGTTATCGCCGGTGGCGGCGTGCGCGCCGTCATGGAAGCGGCGGGCATCCACGATGTGCTGACGAAGACGATCGGCAGCACGAACCCCGTCAACGTGGTCCGCGCGGCATTGAAGGCGCTGGAGGAACTGGAATCGGTCGAGAGCGTCGCCCAGCGGCGCGGCAAGCCAGTATCCTACTTCGGGCGTCGCCGCAATAAGGAACTGGCCGAGGAAGCGGCGAACGCCGCGTCCGCGACTGCATAGGAGCGTCGATCATGGTAGAGAACGGAGCGGCGGTGCTGCGCGTCACCTATACGAAGAGCAGCATCGGCTACGCACACGATCAGAAAGCAACCGTCCGCGCGCTCGGTCTGACGCGGCTGCATCAGACGGTCGAACTGCCGGACAATTCGTCCGTGCGGGGGATGTGTCACAAGGTGCGCCACCTGGTATCGGTCGACGAGTCCGGCGCGGCGACAAAGGAGTAACCTCACCATGCAGCAGCACGACCTCAAGCCCTCGGTGGGCGCGCATCGCGAGCGCAAGCGCGTCGGGCGCGGCATCTCGGCGGGGCAGGGCAAGACCGCAGGTAAGGGCACCAAGGGCCAGAAGGCCCGCTCGGGGCCGAACGTCCGGCGCGGCTTTGAAGGCGGCCAGAACCCGATCTACATGCGCATGCCGTACAAGCGCGGGTTCACCAACATCTTCAAGCAGCCATTCGCCGTCGTGAATGTCGAGCGACTGGAAGAACTCTTCGAGTCGGGCGACGAAATCACGCCGGAGGTGCTCGTCGCGCGGCGGCTCGTGCCGGACAAGGTGCTGCGCGCGCCGGTCGTCCCGTTCAAGGGGTGGCAAGTTAAAATCCTCGGCGATGGCGAGATCACGAAGTCGCTCACGGTGCGCGTGCATCGCGTGACGGCGACCGCGCGCGAGAAGATCATCGCGGCGGGCGGGACGGTTGAAGAAACGGCTGCCGGGCGGGAAGATGCGGCGGAAGAGACGGCATAACGATGTTGCAGGCGGTATTCAATGCATTTCGCATTCCTGATCTGCGCAAGAAGATCTTGTTCACGATCGGGATGCTCCTGATCTTCCGGCTGATCGCCCATATCCCGTTGCCGAACGTGGATCACGCGGCGCTCGACCGGCTGTTTCAGAACAATGCCTTCCTCGGCACGCTCAATCTCTTCTCGGGCAGCGCGCTGCGCACCTTCTCGATCGCGATGATGGGTGTCTACCCGTACATCACCGCGTCGATCATCGTGCAATTGCTGACGCCGATCATCCCGAAACTGGATGAGTGGTCGAAGGAAGGCGAGTCGGGCCGGGCGCGCGTCAACCGTGTCACGCACATCCTGACCGTGCCGATTGGCTACCTCCAGGCGTACGGGCAAATCCGGCTGGCGACAGCGAACGGCGTGATCGACCCCAAGTCGTTCGGCATCCTGAACATTCATACCTTCCTGCCGAGTATGACGCTGCTGACCTCGACGGTTGCGGCGACGCTCGTGCTCGTCTGGATCGGCGAGTTGATTACCGAGAATGGCGTCGGCAACGGTGTCAGCATCATCATCTTCGGCGGCATTGTCGCCGGGTTGCCGGGTGGTTTGGCGAACCTGCTGACGGGCGGCTCGTCGTTCAACCTGGTCTCGATCATCCTCTTCGCCGGGATCGGCCTGCTCACCATCGTCGGCATCATCCTCATCAATGAGGGGCTGCGGAAGATTCCCGTGCAGTACGCGCGGCGCGTGCGCGGCCAGAAGCAGTACGGCGGCCAGGCAACGACGATCCCGCTGCGCGTCAACTCCGCCGGGATGATCCCGCTCATTTTCGCGGTGAGCATCATGATCCTGCCGAGTACGGTCGCGAACTTCCTCTCGTCGTCGGATCGTGGCTGGCTGCGCGATGCCTCGCGGAAGATGGCGGTGCTCTTCGATCCCAACAACTATCCGTACCAGATCGGCTACTTCCTGCTGGTGGTTGGCTTCACGTTCTTCTACACCGTCGTCGTCTTCAATCAGCAGAACATCCCCGAGAACTTACAGAAACAAGGCGGCTTCGTGCCCGGCATTCGGCCCGGTCGCCCGACCGCCGAATATTTGACGCGCGTGCTGAACCGGATCACGCTGGCGGGGGCGCTCTTCCTTGGCCTGGTGGCGATCCTGCCGTTCATCGCGCGGCAGATTACAGGGATTACCCAGTTGGGGCTTGGCAGTACCGCATTGCTGATCGTCGTCGGCGTGGCGATCGACACGATGCGGCAACTGGAAGCGCAATTGCTGATGCGCAACTATGAGGGGTTCATCCGGTGAACGCGGCGACGGCGAATACGAACGTGCTCTTCTTTGGCCCGCAAGGGGTGGGGAAGGGCACGCAGGCGGCGGTCGTCGCGCCACTGCTCCGGCTGGCGCATGTCTCGACGGGGGACCTCTTTCGGCGGCACATCGCCGAACAGACCCCGCTCGGTCAGCGTGTCGGCCCGATACTCGAAGCGGGCGAGCTGGTGCCCGATGATCTGACTATCGCCATGCTGGACGATCATCTTATCACGCTCCGTCAGACGCATCCGGAGTTGCGCGGCGTGATCTTCGATGGATTTCCGCGCACGGTGGCGCAGGTCGAGGCATTAGACACCTTCCTGCGCACGCGCGGCGAGGCAATCGACGCGGTGGTGTACATCGACGCGCCGCGCCCGGTCTTGGTGGAGCGGATGTTCAATCGCGGGCGGGCGGACGACACACGCGAGGCAGCCGAGGAGCGTTTGCGGCTCTATGACGAGAAGACGCGTCCGCTACTATCGCTCTTCGAGCAGCGCGGCATCATCATGCGCATCAATGGCGATCAGCCGGTGGAAGCGGTGACGGCGGAGATCGCCGACGCGCTCGCGCCCCTCTTCGCGGGGAGCGTGGCGTAGATGGCGCGTGGCGGGACGATGACCCTGAAATCATTGCAGGAAATCGCCAAGATGCGTGCCGCCGGCCGCGTCGTGGCGCAGGCGCTCGAGGCGATGCGCGCGGCGGTGCGGCCCGGTGTGACGACTGCGCAACTCGATGCGATCGGTGAGGCGGTCATCCGCAAGGCGGGCGCGAAACCGTCGTTCAAGGGACTGTACGGTTTTCCGGGCACCGTCTGCGTCGCGGTCAATGAGGAAGTCGTGCATGGCATCCCCGGCAAGAAGGCGCTGAAGGAAGGCGACATCATCTCGCTCGACACCGGCGCGCTGCTGGATGGCTGGCATGGCGACGCGACGATCACGGTGCCGGTCGGTGAGATCGACGAGGAGACGCAGCGGCTGGTCGAGACGACCTACGCGGCGCTCCTCGCCGGGATCGACCAGTGTCGCTCCGGCAAGCGGATCGGCGACATCGGCCACGCGATCCAGGAATACGGGGAATCGCGCGGTTATGGCATCGTGCGGCAGTACGTCGGCCACGCGATCGGGCGGAAAATCCACGAGGACCCGCAGGTGCCGAACTACGGCGAGGCGGGCACCGGCACGCTCCTGCGCAAGGGGATGGTGCTGACAATCGAGCCGATGCTCACGGTCGGCTCGTACGAGACGCACACGCTGGCGGACAAGTGGACCGTGGTGACGAGCGACGGGAAGCGGGCCGCGCAGTTCGAGCATACGGTGGCGATTACGGACGGTGAGCCGGAAATCCTCACGTTGCCCTAGCACAATGGGTGGGCGCGTGATATGATATTCGTTCGCTGCCGTGCAGTCGGTAGTGTTCGTGCGGCCCGCGTGCGGCGGGTGTGGGAAAGAAATGAGGAGCGCCTTTGGCGAAGAAGGATGTCATCGAGGTCGAGGGGAAGGTGGTCGAACCACTCCCGAATGCGATGTTCCGCGTGGAACTCGAGAGCGGTCACGAGGTTCTTGCCCATATTTCCGGGAAGATCCGGCTGAATTTCATCCGCATCTTGCCCGGTGACCGAGTGCGCGTCGAACTTTCGCCATACGATTTGACCCGTGGCCGTATTGTGTATCGTCATCGGTAGATCAGGAGAGGAAGACGCATGGCACGTATTGCCGGTGTAGACATCCCGCGAGAGAAGCGTGTGGAGATTGCACTCACCTACATCTTCGGAATCGGCTTGACGACGAGCCAGAAGCTTCTCGCGCGCACGGGTGTCAACCCGGATACGCGCGTCAATCAACTGACCGATGACGAGGTGACGCGACTGCGCGACGTGATCGAGAAGGAGATGGTCGTCGAGGGCGATCTCCGCCGCGAAGTGGCGATGAATATCAAGCGGCTGATCGACATCAACTGCTACCGTGGCATCCGGCACCGGCGCGGTATGCCGGTCCACGGTCAACGAACGAAGACGAATGCTCGCACCCGTCGTGGCCCCCGCCGCGCGGTCGCCGGCAGGAAGAAGGCAACGAAGTAGTCAGTAGTCAGTAGCCAGTAGTCGGTAGTCAGAATGGGAACGTGCGGCGCGTTTCGGATGCAACTGACTACTGACTACTGGCTACTCAAGAGGAGCGAAGCGACGCATGGCGGAACAACGACGACGAGGGGTACGGGGCGGCAAGAATCGGGTGCGGCGACGGGATCGCAAGAATGTCCCGCGCGGGCGTGCCTATATCCAGTCCACTTTCAATAACACGCTGATCACGCTGACCGACCCGCAGGGGAATGTCCTCTCGTGGGGGAGCGCGGGATCATCGAACTTCAAGGGCTCGCGCAAGAGCACGCCGTACGCCGGTCAGGTCGCCACCGAGGGCGCCGTCCGCCGCGCGATGGAGCACGGGTTGCGCCAGGTCGAGGTATTCGTCAAGGGTCCCGGCAGCGGTCGTGAAGCGGCCGTGCGCGCCTTGCAGTCATCGGGCTTGCAGGTGCTGTCGATCACCGACGTGACGCCGATCCCGCACAACGGCTGCCGCGCCCCGAAACGGCGGCGCGTTTGAGCACTGTTGTTGAGGATATTGGAACGGACTGGCAGCTTGACGCTGATCATACAAAAGGGAGGCTGAACGCGGTGCTTGACATTGCACAGCCAAAGGTTGATCTCACCAAGAGTGGGCAAAATTACGCGCGGTTCACCGTCGAGCCGCTCTCGCCGGGCTATGGCACGACGCTCGGGAACGCGCTCCGGCGCATCCTGCTCTCGTCGCTGCCGGGTACGGCGATTACCAAAATTCGCATCAGCGATGTCTGGCACGAGTTCAGCACCATCCCGCATGTCCGCGAGGACGTGACGGAGATTGTCCTGAACTTCAAGCGCATCCGCCTGCAAAGCGACGACGCATTGCAGGAGACGCGCGTGCGCCTCTCATGGCAGGGCGCGGGCGCGATCACGGCGGGCGACATCGCCTGGCCGTTCGAGATTACCTGCGTCAACCCCGATGAAGTGCTCGCGCATGTCGAGGATGAAGAGGGCGCGCTGGACATCGAAGTAACCGTCGAGCGCGGCCGTGGCTACCGCTCGGCGGAGGCTGCTGAGGGGCTCGCGATTGGCGAGATTCCGGTAGACGCGATCTTCACGCCGATCCCGCGCGTCAACTTCGTTGTCGAGCACACGCGGGTCGGGCACATGACCGACTACGACCGGCTGATCCTCGAAGTCTGGACGGACGGTACGATCGATCCGAGCGAAGCGCTGCGGCAGGCGGCGGTGATCCTCACCGACCACGCGCAGTTGATCGTCGACTTCGCGAGCGGCGGGGCGGAGGAACCGGCGGGTATCGGCCCGTATGTGACGCCCGAGGCGGAGGCGAAGTTGCTCTCCGAACTCGGCTTGTCGTCGCGCGTGCTCAACTCGCTGCGTAGCCAGAAGATTGACCGCGTCGGCCAGGTCTTGAAGATGAACCCGGAAGACTTGATGGGCATCCGCAACTTCGGCCCGAAGTCGCTTTCCGAGTTGCAGGAGAAGTTGCAGGTGCATGGTTTCCTCGGCGCGAACCGCAAGCTCATCCCGGATGACTTCGAGGTGGGCGGCGAGAGCAGCGTGGACGCGAGCGCCGCCGACGCAGGCGCGGCGGGGCAGTAACGAGGCAATCCACGCGCGGCCGCGCGTGCGGTAGGGAGGACAACGGTGCGGCATCGGAAGGCAGGGCGCCAGTTCGGGCGCAACTCGGGGCAGCGCAAGGCATTGATGCGCGGCCTGATTAACAGCGTGATCCTCAACGAGCGGATCATCACGACCGAGGCGAAGGGCAAGAATGTCCAGCCGCAGGTCGAGAAGATCATCACGATCGCGCGCGAGGACACAGAGGCGCATCGCCGTCTCGTGATGGCGAAACTCGCCAACCCGCTCGCGACGCTCAAGCTCTTCGAGGAGATTGGGCCGCGCTTCGAGGGGCAGCCGGGCGGCTATACCCAGTTGTTCCATCTCGGCCAGCGCCAGGGCGACGGCGCGCCGATGGTCGTGCTGCGGTTGATGGAGTAGGGCAATGAACCGGCTCCGGCTGACGCTCGCCTATGACGGCGCGGCGTTCGCGGGATCGCAGATCCAGCCGGGGCAGCGCACGGTGCAGGGCGTCGTCGAGAGCGCGCTGACGACGTTAGACGGAGAGCCGGTGCGGGCCGTCTTCGCGGGTCGCACGGATACCGGGGTTCACGCGCTGGGGCAAGTGGCGCACGCGGATATGCATCGCGTGCGCAGCGCCGACCAATGGCGGCAAGGCTTGAATGGCCTCTTGCCGCCGGACGTGCGCATTACCAACGGAGAGATGGTTTCGGATCGCTTTCACGCGCGGTATGACGCCACCTGGCGCACTTATCGGTACATGATCTGGAACGGTGCAGTGCAACTGCCGCTGCAACGCGGCACGACCTGGCACCGGCGCTCGCCGCTCGATGTCGCGGCGATGAACGCGGCGGCGCGGGCGCTGATTGGGGAGCACGACTTCGCGGCCTTTGCGGGCGCGGGGAAGGGTCTCCCGGAGTCCGACGCCAAGACGGTACGGACGATGCAGGTAGCGGAGTGGACGACAGCGCGAGACGCGGAGGCGATGGCGGGCCTCGCTCTGGCGTTCACGATTGAGGGAAGCGGTTTCCTGCCGCACATGGTGCGCAATCTGGTGGGATCGCTGGTGGTGATCGGGGCGGGGAACGCGCCGGTCTCGTGGATGGAATCACTGCTGCGCGGGCGAGATCGCCGCAGCGCCGCGCCAATGGCGCCACCGCATGGGCTTTCGCTTTGGCGGATACACTACGACGGGTGGGACGGAGAACGAGCAACAGCGGTGACGGCGAACGCCACCGGACGGGCGGGAGAAACGAACCTATGACGACGATGACGACGACAACCTATTCGCCGAAAGCGGCGGATGTCCAGCACAACTGGTTCATCGTGGACGCGAACGGCCACACGCTCGGTCGCCTCGCGACGGAGGTCGCGCATGTCTTGCGGGGCAAGCACAAGCCGACCTTCGCCGAGCACATGGACATGGGCGACTACGTGATCGTGATTAACGCCGAGAAGATCGCGGTGACGGGCAAGAAGACGACGCAGAAGCGGTATTACCGGCACTCGAACTACCCCGGCGGCTTCAAGACGCCGACCTATGCCGAGGTGATGAAGAAGTTCCCGATCCGGATTATCGAGACCGCCGTGAAGGGGATGCTGCCGAAGAACCGTCTTGGCAAGCAGCAGTACCTGAAACTGAAGGTCTATCCCGGCGCGACGCACCCGCATGAGGCGCAGCAGCCGGTCGCGATGGAGATCGGTGAGAAGGTCGCTCGGGCTGCCGTCCGGCTGGCCGCGGTACGTAGTGAGAGCGCGTAGGAGAGAGGGTTAACCAGTGGTAGCAACACCGCTCACGGGCCAGTATCACAACGCCGTCGGTCGGCGTAAGACCGCCATCGCGCGCGTTCGCCTCTATCCGGGGACGGGCGAGATGGTCGTCAACGGCAAGGAAGTGCGCGAGTATTTCGGTGGCCGCGAACTGCATCAGATCACGGTCGGGACGCCGCTGCGCATCACGAACACGGCGGATCGTTTCCTTGTCAGTGTCAAGGTCGTCGGTGGCGGCGTCAGCGGCCAGGCCGGTGCGATCCGGCACGGCATCGCGCGGGCGCTCTGCCGGTTCGACCCGGAACTGCGCACGACGCTGAAGCGGGCGGGCCTTCTCACGCGCGACGCGCGCGTCAAGGAGCGCAAGAAAGTCGGCCTCAAGCGGGCACGCAAGGCGCCTCAGTACACGAAGCGCTAATCACACGGCATTGATTGCGCCGCCCCTTTATCGGGGCGGCGCTTTTCTCGTTATCGACCGCTGCCTGCTGCCGACTGTCTGCTCCCTCAGAACGCGATGCCCTGTACGCCTTGCACGCCTTTGAGCGCGGATACTTCCCCGGCATGGAAGACCGTGTGGACGACGATGAGCGCGAGGAAGTCCGCCACCGTGCGCGTGCCACCGAACGGCCACGGCATCTCCCGGCGCAACTCCTCATCGGTCAGTGACGCGAGATAGGCATCCGTCGCGGCATGGACGGCGGCGGCATACGCCTGGATTGGCGCGAGGGCGACGGTCTGCCCCTTCAATTCTTCCCAACCACCGCCCGATCCGGGCACCATCGCGACACCGGTCTTTTCCGCCCAACCGTCACGCTCCCAGATGCGCGGCTTGCCCTGCAATCGCTGCTGCACGACGGCATCCTCGATGCCCGCTTGATGCAACAAGGTTGCGCTGATCACGTTCGCGGTGCCGGGTGGCGCCCAGTTCACATGGTCGTCGGTAATCTCTTGCAGCGGTGCGCCAGAGAGCCGCCGTACCTCGGAAAACTGCCGTTGAAGGAAGTCCTGTGCATCCATCCATACCTCCCCATTCGTCACACGACATCAACAAACGTGTATATACACGTAGTATGGCAAAAAACGCCATTTCACCGTGTCACCGCGTGGACTGAGCCACATGATGCTCCACACATACCGGCAGTGACGGCTGTCAAACGGCGCACAGCCTTGCTTCATCCCACCTCAGGCGCGAACAGTGTCGGCTGTGCGACCGGCTCCCGCCGCGCCGC
>JBPCMC010000337.1:0-2766 GCA_051002645.1 Thermomicrobiales bacterium | reverse complement strand
CGGGCGGCCCCCAGGTATTTTTGTCGTAGGTGTGGATCGGCGCGGCGTCGCCGAGGATTGGATCGACGATCCGCCAGGCCGCCTCGATGGCGTCTTCGCGGGCGAAGAGCGTCGCGTCGCCACGCATCGCGTCACTCAAGAGGCGCTCGTACGGGGCCATTTCATCGCCGCCGGGTGTGTGGCGGGCGATTAGTTCGACATTCTCGCCCACCATTGCCTCACCGGGCATCTTCGTGCGCGCGCAGAGCGCCATCACGACATCGGGGCTGAGACGGAAGCGGAGATGATCGGGGCGGCCGGGGTTCTTCTCGCCGAAGACATTCTGCGGCGGACGCTTCAGTTCGACGATCACCTCCGTCGTCGTTGCGGGCAGGTATTTGCCGGCGCGGATGTAGAAGGGGACGCCCGCCCAGCGCCACATATCGAGATGGAGCCGGACGGCGGCGAAGGTCTCCACCTGCGAGTTTGAGGCGACGCCCGGCTCCTGCCGGTAGCCTTTGTACTGGCCGCGCACGATGTCCGACGGGCGGAGCGGCACCATCGCCTCGAAGACCTTGGATGTCTCGTCGCGGATCGCCTCGTGATCGCCGCCCGTCGGCGGCTCCATCGCTAAGAGGGCGGTCACCTGAAGCATATGGTTCTGCACCACATCGCGGATTGCCCCCGTCTCCTCGTAGAATTGGCCGCGGTCGGCGACGCCGAACTGCTCGGCCATCGTGATTTGCACACTCTCGACGTAGTTGCGGTTCCAGATCGGTTCGAGGAAGGAGTTGGCGAAGCGGAAGTAGAGGAGATTCTGCACCGGCTCCTTGCCGAGATAATGGTCGATGCGGAAGATCGACTGCTCCGGGAAGGCGGAGAGGAGCACTTTGTTTAGTTCCCGCGCCGAGGCGAGGTCGTGCCCGAACGGCTTCTCGATCACGACGCGCCCGTTGGTGGCGCAGCCGGATTTCGCCAGCCCCTCCACGACGGTCTCGAACATGCTGGGCGGGATGGCGAGATAGTGCAGCGGGTGGGTCGCCTTGCCGAGCGCCTGCTTCAGCCGCCCGTAGGTCGCCGGATCTCCGTAATCGCCGGAGACATAGGTGAGCAGCGCGCTGAGTTTGGCGAACGCCGCGTCATTGACGCCGCCATGCTGGGCGAGGCTGTCGTGAGCGCGCTGCTGGAACTGCTCGGGCGTCAGCTCGCGCCGCGCCACGCCAATGATCGGCACGTCGAGATGGCCGTGCCGGATCATCGCCTGCAAGGCGGGGAAGATTTGCTTCGACGCGAGATCGCCCGTCGCGCCGAAGAAGACGAGGGCGTTTGAGCGGGGATCGGCCACGATTATCCCCCCTTCTGGTCGGCTGCCTTCTCCAAATGCCCGCCGAACGCGAAGCGCATCGCGGACTGCACCTTGTTGGCGTACTCCGCCTCGCCGCGCGAGCTGAAGCGCGCGTAGAGCGCCGCGCTCAGCACCGGCGCGGGGACGGATTCGTCGATGGCGGCGGCAATCGTCCAGCGTCCCTCGCCGGAGTCGGAGACGCGGCCACCGAACTGGGAGAGTTGCGGGTCCTGCAAGAGCGCCTCGGCGGTCAAGTCGAGCAGCCACGAGGCGATCACGCTGCCGCGCCGCCAGAGTTCGGAGACCTCGCCGATGTTGATGTCGTACTGGTAATGCTCGGGGTGCCTGAGCGGTGTCGTCTCGGCGTCCACCGTGCGCTGCGTGTTGCCGACGTTGGCATGGTGGAGGATATTGAGGCCCTCGGCGTAGGCGGCCATGATGCCGTACTCGATGCCATTGTGGACCATCTTGACGAAATGGCCGGCGCCGTTCGGCCCGCAGTGGAGATAGCCCTGATCCGCCGTGCCCTTCATCTTGTCGCGCCCCGGTGTCGGCAGCGCGGCGTCCATGCCGGGGGCGAGCGTCTGGAAGATCGGGTCGAGGCGCTTGACCGTCGCGTCCTCACCGCCGATCATCAGGCAGTAGCCGCGCTCCAGGCCCCAGACGCCGCCGCTCGTACCGACGTCCAAATAGTGGATGCCCTTCGGCTTCAGTTCGGCGGCGCGGCGGATGTCGTCGTGGTAATAGGAGTTGCCACCGTCGATGACGACGTCGTCCTTGTCGAGCATCGGCATCAGTTGTTCGAGCGTTTGATCGACTGTGGCGGCGGGCACCATCAGCCAGATGACGCGCGGCGTCGAGAGTTTCTTGACAACATCTTCGAGCGAGGTGCCCTCGACCATGCCGTCCTTGACGTACTCCTGCCGCGTCTTCGGGTTGCGCGCGAAACCGACGCAGGTATGCCCCCCGCGCATCAGCCGCCGTACCATGTTGCCGCCCATCCGCCCCAGTCCAACCATCCCGAGTTCCATGTCGCGCTCCTTTTCTCGCTTTCGTACGCCTACCCGAACAGTATGCCGCGCCCCGCGTCGTTTTCCTAGACTCGGGGGAGAGATTGAACCACCAAGACACCAAGAACACCAAGAGGGCACATAGGAAAACGATCTTTCTTCTCCGTGTTTCTTTGGTGTCTTGGTGGTTTCTCCTCCCTTACTCCGGTCGCGGGTAAAGGACCATCTGCGTGCAGCGGAACAATGCCATCACCTGACCGTCCGGGTTCAGCACCCGCGCATCCCAGACTTGCGTTGTGCGGCCACCGTGCATCAGCGTCGCCTCGCAGGTTAATGTCCCCTCATGAGCCGTGCCAAGAAAGTTCGTCTTCAACTCGATCGTCGTGAACCCGCGCGCCCCAGCGGGCAGATTCGCCACCGCGCCGAAGCCGC
>JBPCMC010000336.1:0-12313 GCA_051002645.1 Thermomicrobiales bacterium | reverse complement strand
GCTTCGACGGATCGCTCCGAGTGTCTATAGGCTGGGGAGGGCGGTTCGAGCACCGCCCCTACGAACTGATCGATGTTTCTGCAAGCATTGCAGGCGATAGGTAATGGGAGAGCACTCAGCACTTCGTACTCCGGGAGGACAGCATGGACGAGCAGGATATGGACGTCTTCGAGCACGATGACATTGATCTCGACGCAGAGGCGACGGCGGGCGAGAAGTCGCGCCGCGCGCGGATGGATGAGGCGCGTCGGCGCGCGTCCGAGCGGATGGACGAGGTGCAGCGCGAGATGTTCCAACTGCCGGTACGGGTCTTCTCGGAGGCGGTCGGCACATTGCCCGTTCAGACGCGCGAGCATCTGCGGCAGAGTGCGCGGGAGAGCGTGCTGGCTGTGCAGTCGTTCGTCGATGCCGTCAGTTCGGCGGGCCTGATGGCCGTCGATCGCCTCTTCGCCGATCCGCGCACCCCGCAGGAGACGGCCACGCCGCGCCGCATCGTCATCGAGCGCGAGGAACCTCCCTCGCCGACGTAGGGAGACCCACCCCCAGCCCCTCCCGACACGGGAGGGGAGACTCGCCTTGAACATTCGCAACTACCGCAGAAGGCCCGGATCTCTCCGCGTGCTCCCCCCGTTCCGGGAGGGGTCTGGGGTGGGCCGATCCACCGGCTCACCGCCCTTGTCGGATAGACCAAACTTCTCCCCCGGAAAAGAACGAATTTCCAATGCTGGCGGCATAAAAACGATATTATGACGTCCGTGGTATACTTGCCCTCCGGCTTCTGCCGGGGGAGTGGTAGGGGACGTCTGCGTGCGATGGATCGCGGTGGTATTGATGGTGGTGGGCGCGCTCATACTCGCGCTCGCGCTGTTCGCGGACGCGCTCGGTATCGGCGCGGCCGGCGGTGACTTCGGGTGGAAGCAGATGATCGGCACGATGCTCGGCGCGGGCATCTTTCTGGGCGGCGCGCGCGGCTGGTGGGAACGCTCCCGCACGCGGGCGGGTGGAACGGAGCGTAGACGATGAAGGGGGTCATCCTCGCGGGCGGGCTGGGGACGCGGCTCTATCCGCTCACGCATGCCACCAGCAAGCAACTCTTGCCGATCTACGACAAGCCGATGATCTACTACCCGATCCAGACGCTCGTGCGCGCTGGGGTGGATGACATCATGGTCGTCACCGGCGGGCCGCACGCGGGCGACTTCATCCGCGTGCTGCGCAACGGGCGGCAATTCGGCGTCCGTCACCTCGAATATACCTATCAGGAAAACCCGGAGGGCGGGCTGGCGCAAGGACTCGGCCTCTGCGAGGAGTTCGTGGGGGACGACACCGTCGCCTTCATGCTCGGGGACAACACGACGGACGCCGAGATCGGCCCGGCGATCGAGCGGTTCACGGACGGCGCGATGGTCTTTCTCAAGCATGTGCCGGACCCGGAGCGGTTCGGCTGCCCGGTCTTCGCGACCGACGACCCGCTGAAGATCGAGCGTATCGAAGAAAAGCCAACCATCCCCGGCAGCCCGTACGCCGTCACCGGGCTCTACCTCTACGACGCGGCGGTCTTCGACTATATCCGCGCCGTCATGCCATCGGCGCGCGGGCAGTTGGAGATCACGGACGTGAATAACTCCTACTTGCGAGACGGCAGGCTGCACTGGGAGGAGTTGGACGGCTACTGGAGCGACGCCGGGACGTTCGAAAGCCTCTACGGGGCGAACAAATACTGGGCGGAAAAAGCCCTCGGAGATAAAGCGTAAGAAGGACTGAGGACTAAGGACTAAGGACTGAGTGAGGCCGGAGTGCCGAGGCGCTGACATATTGAGGGCGGGGGTGCTTAGTCCTAAGTCCTCAGTCCTTCGTCCTGAAAGAGGACACTGATGCTTGAGCAGGAAGAACTGTACGCTGCGGACGCGATTGCAGGGGCGCTGCGGGAGATGGGGTATGCGCTCCCCGCGAAGATGCCGCCGCTGCGGCGTATCCCGCTTCAAGGACAGTGGGGGGTCGCGTCTTCGGTCGCGCTGCAACTCGCGAAGGGCGATAAAGCGAAGGCCGCCGAGATCGCGGAAGGCATCGCGGAGCGACTGCGCGCCCTCAATCACTTCGCGGACGTGCGGGCCGAGAATGGTTACGTTAACTGTATCTTCGACACGGACAAAGTCGCCACCGCGCTTGTGCAGAACGTCCTCTCTGCGGGCGCAGAGTATGGCCGGGGCGCGCCAATCGATGAGCGGGTGATGATCGAATACGCCCAGATGAATACGCACAAGGAATTCCACGTCGGCCACCTGCGCAATGTGGCGCTCGGCGCGGCGCTCGTGCGGATCATGCGCTTCGCGGGGTACGACGTTGTGGCCGCTTCTTACCCCGGCGATATTGGGCTGCATGTCATCAAATGCCTCTGGTGCTATCGGGAATTCCACATGGGCAAGGAGCCGAAGGACCCGGCGCAGCGCGGGCGGTGGCTCGGCGAGTTGTACGTCGAGGGCAACCAGCGGCTGGCGTTCCGCAAGGAGGTCGGCGAGTTCATCGAGCGCCTCGCGCGGGACGACCAGGCATTCATCATGCAGATCGACGGCATCCTGAAGAACCTCGTGCATGAGGGGGTCGGCAGCGACGTGGCGAATCTGATGGCGGTCCTCCAAAGCCACAAGCCGTTCGACCCCGCCGCATTCAAGAATTCGCAGACGGTCCCCCAGCTCTGGGCGCACATCGGCGACGAGTTGCGCTCCGAGAAGCGGCGCGACGCGATCAAGCATGAGGCGGACGGCCTGCACTCCGACATCCTCGCGGAATTGTGGAAGACCTATCAGCAGCTCGATATCCGCTTCAACCAATGGTGGCTGCCGAGCCTGACGTGGGAGGCGGAGGTGCGCGCCCTCTTTCAGGCGTGGGATCGCAAGGACCCGGCGTTCGTCGCCCTCTGGGAGAAGACGCGGCAATGGAGCCTCGACCAGCTGCACGCCATTTTCGCGCAACTCGGCGCGCCGATCGACGTCTACTTCTTCGAGAGCGAAGTCGAGGAGTCGGGCCGCGCCATCGTCAAGGATCTGCTCGAACGCGGCATCGCGGAGGTCAGTGACGGACTGCCCGTCGTCAAGATCGACGAGAAGTTGGGGCTGGAGAAGGAGACCTATCGCACGCTCCCCATCCTGCGCTCCGATGGCACCACGCTCTACGCGACGAAGGATCTCGCGCTCGCCGCCGTGAAGTTTGACCAGTATCATGTGGCGCGCTCGATTTATGTGGTGGACTCCTCGCAGTCATTCTACTTCCAGCAGATCTTCAAGGTGCTCGAACTGATGGGATTTCCGCAAGCAGCCGAATGCCGCCACCTGCCCTATGAGCGATTGACCCTGCCGGGAGGGGCGATGTCGTCCCGCTCCGGCAGCGCGATCTTCTTCGAGGATGTCGCGGCGGACGCCGTGCAGCGGGCACGCGCGGCGGTGGAGGAGAAGAACCCCGACTTGCCGGAGGAGAAGAAGGCGGCGGTCGCAGAAGCGATCGGCATCGGCGCGCTCCTCTACGGGATGCTCGATCGGGACAACAACAAGGTGCTCGTCTTCGATTGGGAGCAGGCGCTCTCCTTCGACGGCCACGCCGCGCCGTATATCCAGTACGCCCACGCCCGCGCCTGCCGCATCCTCGAACGGGCGCAGGCGGAAGGCATCGCCCGCCCGGATTCCTGCGCGACGCTCCACCTCGCCGATCCGGCGACCGAGGAGTTGAACCTACTCGAGCAGATCGGCAACTTCCCGGCGGAAGTGCGCCGCGCGGCGGAGACGGACAAGCCGCTGATTATCTCCACCTACGTCTACGAACTCGCCAAGTTCTTCTCGGACTTCTACGGCGCGTGCCCGGTGATGCAGGCGGACGGCGAGACACGCACCGCCCGCCTCGCCCTCGTCGACGCCACCCGCCAGACCCTCGCCAACGCCCTCGCCCTCCTCGGCATCCACGCCCCGGATGTGATGTGAGTATGAGACCGGGGAGAACCGCAGAGGCGCAGAGGACGCAGAGAGGGAAGAGAGGGGAAAGAGAAAATAGAATCTCTCCCTCTGTGTTCTCTGCGTCCTCTGCGTCTCTGCGGTTCAATCGGCTTGTCATTTGAAGGTGGTCACGCGATGGGGGTAGCCGGGAGGAATCGGTTGCGGGAGGGGCCGGTGGTGCCGGTGCTCGCGCCGCTCTGGCTCGGGTCGGAGGCGCCGGGTGTCGCGGATGGTCCAGCGGCGCTCGATCGCGCGCTGCGTACCCACCTCGCGGGGTGGGGGCCGGACGGCATCGGGCCGCGCCTGCGTCCATCCGTGCGACTCGAAGGGCCGGAGGAGACGCCGGCGGCGGGCGGAGAGACGAATTTCAAGCACTTGGAAGCGGTCTCCGGATTCTGCCGCACGCTCGCGGCGACCGTCACGGAGACGGTGCGGCAGGGCGCGCTCGCGCTCGTCATCGGCGGTGACCACGCGATCAGCATCGGCTCGATCCCCGGCGCGCGGGCGGCGCTCGGCCCCGGCGCGCGGCTCGGCGTTATCTGGCTCGACTCCCATGCGGACCTGAACACCGCCCAGACGACACCGAGCGGGCATATCCACGGGATGCCGCTCGGGATCGCGCTCGGCCGGGAGCAGCACTCCGCCTTCCACATCACCGGCGCGCCGCCGTGGCTCCGCGAGGAGGATGTCACGCTGATCGGTATCCGCCTCCTCGATCCCGGCGAGCGGTCCTATCTGCGCGGGAGCAACGTCCATTTCCACCCCGTTGAGGATGTCGACGCGCGGGGGATGGCAACCGTCGTGCGCGAAGCGGTCGAGGCGATGGTTGCCTCCGGCGTCGATGCGGTGCATGTCAGTTTCGATCTCGATGTGCTCGACCCGCTGGCGATGACCGCCGTCAACACGCCGGTGCCGGGCGGCGTCACCGTCTCGGCGTGCGCGGCCGCGCTCCGGCACCTGCTCGACGCGCGCCTGCCCGTCGTCTCCGCCGACATCGTCGAACTCGACCCGACGCACGATCAGGAATACCGGGGCGTCCTTACCGCCGCCTACCTCGCCGGTGTCCTCCTCGGCGCAACGACCCTGTGAGCAACGAGCAATGAGCAATGAGTAACGAGTGAGCCGTATCGCTCCCCTCTCCATCGCTGTACGGGACTGAGATGTACCGTGATCCCGCTGCGATGGAGAGGGGCTGGGGGTGAGGCCCGTGGCCCCGAATATCCTCCTCATTATGGCCGATCAGTTCCGCGCCGATTGCCTCGGTATCGCCGGGCATCCGGTGGTGCAGACGTCGAACCTCGATGCGGTCGCGGCGGCGGGGGTGCGCTTCGACCGTGCCTATTCTTCCTGCCCGGTCTGCGTGCCCGCGCGGCGGACGCTGCTGACTGGGCAACGCGCCCGGACGCACGGCGTTTTCAACGATATCGACGCGCCGCTCGACGGCCCGACTTTGCCGGAGGAACTCGCCCGCGCAGGCTACCAGACGCATCTCGTCGGCAAGCTGCATATGTGGCCGCAACGGGCGCGCTACGGCTTCCAGAGCATGGACTGGGCGGATGGCCCGCGCGCCGGGGTCGATAACGATTACCAGCGCTTCCTCCGCCGCGCGGGGATCACGGAACCGGACGCATCGGACGCGCACGGCATCGGCGGCAATGCGTGGACGGCGCGGCCGTGGCACCTCGACGACCGGCTGCACTTCACCAACTGGTGCGCGGATCGGGCGCTCGCCTTCCTCGAACGGCGCGACCCGACCTGCCCATTCTTCCTGCAACTGAGTTTCTTTCACCCCCATCAGCCGCTCACGCCGCCACGCTTCTACTACGACCGCTACATGGCGATGAGTGACGATTTGCCGGAGCCGTACGTCGGTGAGTGGGCGCGCGTCTTCGATGGCCCGACGCGGGGCACGCCGCTCGACTCGATGCGCGTCAACCTCGAACCGGCCTTGATGAAGCAGTACCGGGCGGCCTACTATGCCTCGATCAATCACATCGACGATCAGGTCAATCGCGTGCTCGCCCGCTTACCGCGCGAGACGATTGTCCTCTTCGTTTCCGATCACGGCGAAATGCTCGGCGACCACCAGTGGACGCGCAAACGAAACGCCTTCGAACCCTCCGCACGCGTCCCGTTCTTTATCCATTTTCCAGAAAATATGGCTATTACCCAGAAACAAGTATGCTCATCGCTCGTCGAATTGATGGACGTGATGCCGACGCTGCTCGACGCGGTGGGCGTCCCCATCCCGGAGACCGTTGAGGGCCGCAGTCTGCTCCCGCTCCTACGCGGCGCGACGGAATGGCGCGAATACCTGCACGGCGAATGCTCGGAGGTTCCTTCGATGCGGAGCGGCATGCAGTTCGTGACGGACACCGAGTGGAAATACATCTGGTTCCCCGGCGCGGGCATCGAGCATCTTTTCCATCTCGCCGCAGACCCGCGCGAAATGATCGACCTCGCCAGCGATCGGCGTTACGCCGCTCAACTCCGCCACTGGCGTGCCATCCTCGTCCGCGAACTGGACGGGCGGCCGGAAGGCTTCACCGATGGTCGTTCACTGCTCCGTCTCCCAGGCCCGACTGCTCCCTGCCTACTGGCCTCGGCACCTGAGCTCTCAGGCGAATGATCTCCATGCTGGTCCATCAGTACCGCATGTTGAAAGCGTTTTCTCGAAATCAAACCTCGCTGAAATGGGGACGGTTGCTGCGGTGGATGGCTTCGCGAAACTGTCGAGCGTGAGTTCGAGGCGCATCGCGATGACGCTGCCTGTCATGCACGTCAAGTCATTGAATTGACCTTGCCATGCTCCTGCGTGCTCCATGTGGCATCGAGATACCTCTCGGCCTCCGTTGCGGGCATCGGCCGTGCGAAGAAATACCCCTGGCCATAGTCGCAACCGATTTCGCGTAGGCGCTGAATCTGGTCCCCGCACTCGATCCCTTCCGCCACTGTGTGCATCCCGAGCGTGCGCGCGAGGGAGACGACACTCTGCACGATGGCTGTGCTCGTTGCGTCGTCTGCCGCGCCGCCCACGAACGATCGATCGATCTTGACGGTGTCGATGGGGAACTCGCGGAGGTAGTTCAGCGACGAGTACCCCACGCCGAAGTCGTCGAGGGCGATCCGCACACCGAGGTCGCGCAATCGGCATAACGCGGACGCTGCGACCTCGGTGTGCGCGACGAGCGTGCTCTCGGTGATCTCCAGGCGCAACCGCGGGGGATCGAGACCCGTCTCCCGCAGGACCTCCTCCACCCGCGCGACGAAATCGGCCTGCGCCAGGTGCATACCGGAGACATTAACGCCCATCCCGAGTCGAGGACCCTCCGGGCATCGCTTGTCCCACCGGCGCAATTGCCCACATGCCTCCCGCAGCATCCAGCGATCGATCGCAACGATCAGCCCCGTCTCCTCCGCGAGCTGGATGAACTCGTCCGGGGGGATGTAGCCGAGATCGGGATGCGGCCAGCGGGCGAGCGCCTCGAATCCGATGATATCGCCCGTGTCGAGCGCGACGATCGGCTGGTAGAACGCCGCGAACTCCCCCCGCTCGACCGCCCGCCGCAGCGCGCGCTCCCGCTGGACGACTGTCCGGGCATCCTTCAACATCGCCGCGTCGAAGACGACATGGCGAGCCTTGCCGAGCGCCTTCGCCCGGTACATTGCCGCATCGGCATCGCGCAGGATATCGTCGGGGTGCGTGTAGCCGTTGCCCGGCGCGATGCCGATGCTCGCGGTGATGAAGATCTCCTGACCGCGTACCGCGAAGGGAGGGTCGAGCACCGTGTGGATCCGCTGCGCGACCGCGACCGCGCCCCCTGCGCCCCCGAGCTCCCGCAGGAGCACGACGAACTCATCGCCGGCGAGGCGGGCGATAATCGCCCGCTCGGGCAGGCAGGCATGGAGCCGCTGCGCGATCGCCACAAGGAGCTGGTCTCCCTCGACATGGCCGAAGCTGTCGTTGGCGTGCTTGAAGCGGTCGAGGTCGAGGAGGAGGACGGCGTAGCGGGCGGTGGGATCAAGGCGTGCATGCGCGACGGCGCTCGCTAGCTCCCGCATCAGCAGCGCGCGGTTCGGCAGGTCGGTCAGCGGGTCGTGCGAGGCGAGGTGGCGCAGTTCCTCCTCGGCCCGCTTGCGTTCGGTGATGTCGTGGAGCACGGTGAGGGTCGCCGCCTCGCCGTCGTAGACGATCGGGATATTATGGAGCTCGACTTGCGCCACCGCGCCGTCCAGGCGCAGGATGGCCACATCCACGGGACCGATGGGACGCCGCTCGGTGTAGCCGATGCGCATGAGTTGCTGCGCCTGCGCATGGAATTCCGGGGGGATGGTGTCGCAGACCGCCCCGCCGATCAGGTCGCCGACGGCGGTCGCCCCGAGTAGGCGCACCGCAGCGGCGTTGGCGAAAATGTGCCGTTCGTCGCTGTGCACCAGGATCGGCTCGGGCGACAGCTCGATCAAGCTCCGATAGCGCCCCTCGCTCTGCCGCAGCGCCTCCTCTGCGATCTTACGCTCGGTGACATCCTCGGTGTGCACAAGGATCAGGTCGGGCGCGACGAGTACATACGTCACGCAGAGATCCTTCCGTTCGCCGGTCGGGCGGAACGTGTATTCCATCTCGTGATCGACGCGCTCCTCGCCCGCGGCGCAGCGCACGAAGCTCTCGTGGATCTCCGGGCGATCGCCGTAGACCTCGCCGAGTGTCGCACCGACGATCCGAGCGACGGTGCCGTGGGTGATCGCGTCGGCGGCCCGGTTGTAGCCGGTGAGGGCCCAGTCCTCGCCCTGTCGCTGCCAGGTGTACATCGGGACGGGATTCCCCTGGAACTGCGCGGCGAGCTGCCGCTCGCGCTCTCGCAGCTCCTCCTCGGCCCGCTTGCGCTCGGTGATGTCCACGACCACGCCCTGCCAGTAGAGCGGCTCACCGTCGCCATCCCTGATGAGCACCGCCTCGTCACGTACCCAGACGACGTGGCCATCCTTCGCGACGTACCGATACTCGACGGTCTCCGGCTCGCCGCTCGCGATGGCGCGGGTATCCTCGGCGCGCACGCGCTCGAGGTCGTCCGGATGGACCACCTTCTCCCAGAGGCGGGGCTCCGCCGTCCACTCCTCGGGCGCGTAGCCGAGCATGGCCTCGCGCTGCGGGCTCGTATAGAGGAGGCTGCTGCGAGTGGCGTCGGCGAGGTAGACGATGGCGGGGATCTGCTCGACGAGGCTGCGATAGCGCGTCTCCGCGAGCCGCAGCGTTTCTTCCGCCTGCTTGCGCTCGGTGATGTCGCGGAAGTTGGATACAAACCCGCGGACCGCCGGGTCCTCGAGCAGATTCGTCGTGACGATCTCGAGCCAGCGCCAGCCGCCATCCTTGTGTCGCACGCGCATCTCGCTTGCGACCGTCGCGCCGAGCCCGCCGTTCACCAGCACGGCGCCGCGATCGGCACGCCCGGCCTGATCAGCGGGATGGAAGAGGTCGTCGAGGGCGCGACCGATGATCTCGTCGGGCAGGTAGCCGATGATTCGGGTGGCCGAGGGGCTGATGTAACGGACGGCACCGTCAACGCCGAGCACCGCCACAGCGTCCCAACTGCGCTCGACGAGCGCCCGGAAGCGCTCCTCACTCTCTTTAAGCGTCTCCTCCGCCCCCTTGCGCTCCGAGATGTCCCGGTAGTTGCCGACAATCGCGCCGATGGCGGGGTCGTCGAGGTGGTTCGTGCCCGTCCCCTCCATCCAGAGCCACGAGCCGTCTTTGCGCCGGATGCGATACTGCGCCGACGCGCTCGCCCCAGGGGTGTCGAGGATGGCCCCCATCACCGCCGCCGCACGCTCGCGGTCCTCGGGGTGGATGAAAGCGAAGCTATTCGTGCCGATCAGCTCCTCAGGCCGATAGCCGAGGATGCGCTCGGTCGAGGGCCCGATGTAGAGCATCGCTCCTTCCGCGTCAACGAGCGCGATCGCGTCCGAGCTCTTCTCAACGAGCGCACGAAAGCGCCCCTCGCTCGCCTCGATCGCCGCCTTCGCGCGCTGCTGCTCGGTCACATCAATCGCGACGCAGAGCCGCGCCGGGCGGCCCATAAAGGCGATCTCGGTGGTCGTGACATCGGCGTCGAAGATCGCGCCGTCCTTCGTGCGGTGCCGCCAGAGGCCCGCCCGCTGGTACGGCTCCTGGTGGGCGGCGAAGGCGAGGTAGCGATCGATGTCCTCGGCGGGGCGGGTGTCCCGGCCATTCATCTTAAGAAACTCCGCGCGCGAGTAGCCGTAGCGGGAGATCGCCGCCTCGTTGACGGCGAGGATGGCGAGACTCGCGGCGTCATAGATGAACATCGGCTCGGGATGCGCCTCGAAGAGCAGCCGATACTGCATCTCGTCCACTGGCGGCGCGTTTGCCCGGTCGTAGGTCGCTGTCATACGATGTCTCCTCGCTTCGCGCACCCGCCGGACCATTCATCTCGGTCCGCGATCCGAGAAAGCGTCGCATCGCCTGCGCGGCACCGACCGCAACGTCGAGGATGGCGAGCAGGGGTCAAGAACGCGGCATGAATAGTATAGCACACATTTCCATTACAGTATGAAAAACCGATCACCGAAAGATCGAATCGCAACTATTTATCGTTAAGTATAGCCTGGTGTGCGGTGTTATCGAAAACCCCTCGTTTGCTGTCGCGCTGATGATGCAGCGCCGATCAGTGAGATCGCGTTAGCGATCCAGAGGCGGCGGTTCGCCGGGGTGGCGGAAGAGCGCGCCGTAACCAGTTGGTGCATGTGCGGTCGCTGCCATAGAAACATTCATCGATCCTCGGTTCGCCGTTCAATAGTTGCCGATAGCGGAGGAAGCAGGCATGGCACATTACCTTCGCCCGATGCGATTACGTTTGCTGTCCGCCCGGTCACGCTGCTATACTGCGACATGTGACGCGCGGAGCATCGCTAGCACATCCAGAAAATCCGCATAATTAGGCGCGTAAAGGGAGTATTCGGCGTGCGAAATCCGTTATCGTTAGACTACCTGACTGAAGTGCCAACGCGCGACCAGATCTGGGGGCCGCTCGCCATCACCTTCCTCGCCTTCTTCGTCCTCGGCTTGCTCGCGACCGTCATCATCAATAACCGGACGCGGGAGATCTTCCCGAACAACCGGCTCCATCGCGAGACGCTGCATACGATCACCTACCGCGCGATGTGGGGATGGGTGACCGGGCTCGTCTTCTTCGGCTGCCGCGTGCTCGGCCTCAACTTCCTCGGCTGGCGCTTGTGGGAATACGTCTGCGTCGTCGCCGCGCTCGCCTGCATGGGCTATACCGCCTGGTGGCTCCGCGCGAAGTACCCGGCGCGGTTCGAGAAGTTCCGCAAGGAGCAGCGCCGCAAAGCGTACCTGCGACCGGGCAGTGCCGCCGCTGTCGCCCTCTCGAATATCACCCGTGGCGACGCCACGTCGAAGGCCGACCGCCAGAAGCGCCTCGACCGCGCCGACCCCGCCAACCGCCCCACCCCGCGCCGCCAGCAAGGCTCCCCGAAGGCGTCCGCGAAGAAATAGAAATGCAAGAAGGAGTAAGGTGTGCCGTGTCAGAGTCGAATGAAATATCGGCTGCTGAACGCCTTAATGCGGAATATGGCCCGCGAGGACTGATTCTCGCAGGCCGTCTACAACTGCCTAAGGATGATGCGCTAGAGTTCGCTGATTGCTTGCGTGCTATCGGTGTCGGCGTGTACGGCCTAGAGCTTTGGTACTACAGTGACGCTCACCCCGGCAAGGCAATCGAGTTTCCGTGGAGTCCTGACTACAGCAAATGGACGAGCGACCCTAACTTTCCCACAAAGAGCATTGACGCTGCGAAAGCGTATATCATCGGCGATATGCCCTCGTACATCTCGCTCATCGGCTTCGTTTTCTGAGGGCTTTCCTGCGCTCTTGGGGTTTCGTCAAGCACATAGTCGCCAATAGAGATGCCCCACCCCCACTCACTATGCGGAGGGCAAAAAAGACCGGAGGCATTGCGCCTCCGGTCTGGTTTTTCGGGGGAATGGTCGTGCACCCCCGAATCGATCGGCAACCCTCCAGCTTGCTCGCGGGTTCGCGGCTCCAGCCGGGCGCTCCCACGTCGCTCAGAAGGGACTCCTTACCGTTGCTACCTTCCGGTCCTGGCGGGGTTCGCAGGCTCCTGACGCATGGGACCCAACTCTCAACGTCACTCTGCCGAAGCAGTCCTACAGGGTCGGACCTCACGGGGGAATTCAACCCCGCTAAAGCGGATTGCGGGTACAGGGCACCGCTGGCTCCCCGTCTAGCACGACCACTGCGGAGTGTACGCCCGCCACGCGCTGGCGTCAAA
>JBPCMC010000335.1:0-9689 GCA_051002645.1 Thermomicrobiales bacterium | reverse complement strand
CGCAACGCCACGTCGAGCCGGATCGACTGGCGCTTCACGACAGCGGACGCGCGGATCAAACTCAAGCATCTCTATCCGATCACCCTTCGCGATGATTGATGTATACTCTCCGTGTCAGTCTACTAGGGCGCTCCTGACCGGCATCGGCCTTCTATTGTCGGCAGCGTTCAAGCGTGAACTGAATCATATCGAGTGTTGCATTCACATCGCCATCGGGTGGCACATCCCGGCGGCCTTTGCGCCATACCAGGGCTCGGTCAATGAGGGGAGCCCATAGCGCTCCTTCGATCTCACGCGCCCATCGTGCGGCGACCGGCTTGGAGACGATGGCGCCGAATTCGAGCGTATAGAGTATCCGGCACATCGTCAGGACGGCGTAGGCTTGATAGCCGATGTGATGGCGGAGCAATGGGGTGGGATCATCGCGCATCGTTCCCCACCAGTTCGTCATCAACTCCACTACCGCCCGGCGCAAAATATTTGGAGAGACAGGATCAATCAATGTATGCGGGTCGGGACCGGCCACGACCACGCCGTGTTCGCGCAGGATGGCGCGTTGGACGACCCACCCGCTATCGAGATCGTCCCATTCAAGTGTCTGCTCCGCGCCCCGCTCAATGTGTGGATGGCGTACATCGGCAGGGTTGTGACGACGTAGCGCGTCGCGTGGGATGTAGGCCGCCTCCACCTCCGTGGCCCATGGGGAGTCACTGGCATTGAAGCGATTATGCATCGCCCGCAACGCCGACACGAGATCATCGCTGAGCGCGGTGTCCGTCACGACGACGAAATCAATGTCGCTCCGGTCCGAGGCGAAATCCCCGAGGGCGAGGGAGCCGGAGAGATACATCCCGAGGAAGTGCTCTTCCAGAATCGTCTGCATATTTGTGAGGAATTCACACAGCACCGTATTGACATCGGGGAACGGCGTCGGCTGCGGGCGCGAGTCCGTGTGGTCATAATGGGTCGGCATACCGCGCGTTATCCTGTCGGGTCTGTGTTCGCGGGCGGCGCTGTTTCGGGCGGCGGCGCGTTATCGGTCAGCCATGTCCGAGCGATTGCTTCCCGCATCAAGTCATCGATCGGGCGATTGAGACGCTGCGACGCTCCGGCAATTTTCATGAGCATCTCTTGTGGCAGTGGCAGGCCATAGACCACTTCATTCGCTCGCATCGGACCGATCGGGCGCGGCTGGTTGATCGTCACCCCTTGCCGCCGTGGCGCGATTGGAGGGAGCGGCGGTAGTGGATTTCCTGGTACGAGCACGGCGGTCATCACCTGGGCACGCACCCGATCCATGCCCACGCCAAAGCTCTCCAATACTCCCGCCGCGATTCCCTCCCCCTCGCGCACGAGGCCGAGCAGCAGATGCTCCGTGGCGACCCGCTTGCATTTGAGGCGACGCGCCTCGTCCTGCGCCAGTTCGAGGACTTTCTTGGCGCGCTTGGTGAGACCGGGCGCACCCATCACCGCACCGTCACCCCGCCCGATGATGAATTCGACCGCCGAGCGTACCTTCGCCAGTTGGACGTCCAAGCTGACCAGCACCCGCCCCGCCGTGCTTCCTTCGTCGCGGACGAGACCGAGGAGGAGATGCTCGGTGCCGATGTAGTTGTGGTTGAATCGCTTCGCCTCTTCCTGCGCAAATTCGAAGACCTTCTGCGTCTCTCCACCGAACCATCCGGCCTGATCGTGCGGAACGCCCGTGGGCCGCCTGCCGAACCATCGCCGATGCGGCTTCCGCGTTTCTGAAGCCTTTTGGGGCATTGCTCTCTCCATTATTTCCAAGAGTCACGCAGTTCGCCGGGAGAATTCCGGCGAACTGCGTGCCTCCCCATTTCTGATCTGTCCCCGGAACATACCGAACTGCTGGAACGACTATCCGTTTCCTGTCGCAGTCGGCTGCCCGCTCGGCGTCGCTTTGCCATTGACGACGATGCCGTCCTTCTTCGGCGCGGACGCGCCCTGGAGACCGGGCAAGGACTGGATCAGATCGGCGATGTTCACGCCGCTGAGGGCTTCGACGAGGGCCGGTACCTGGGCGACCATCGTCGCCACGTCGTTCGTGATCCGGCTCGCGCCGCCACCATCCGAGCCGGTCGAGACGATGGTGAGTGAGTCAATTGCCTTGACGGACTCACCGAGACCGCGCGCCAACTCAGGCAGGGCGGTGAGAATCTTGTCGAGCACGGCAGCCTGGCTGTAGAGGGCGAAGGCGTCGGCGCGCTTCTCCATCGCGTCCGCTTCCGCCTGCCCCTTCTGCCGGATGATGTCCGCTTCCGCCTCGCCCGTCGCACGGATGGCGGAGGCGCGGCCTTCCGCTTCCAGTCGCAGGCGGTTCTGCTCCGCGCCGGCCAGCGCCTCGATCTTCTGCTTCTCGATTTCTGCCGGGCGGAGGATCGTCGCGATCAGTTCGGACTCGCGCCGTTTGATCTCCGCCGTCTGCACTTCCGCCTCGCGCTGCTTGCGGACGAGTTCGACGTTCACCTGCTCCGCGACGACCTTTTGCTGGGCGATGTTCGCCTGGATGTCGTATGCCTTATCAGTCGCCGCCTGCTGCGAGCGGACGGTCTGCTCGTACTCGGCCTTCTTCAGATTCAGGTCCCGGATCGCTTCCGCCTGCTTCGTCTCCGAGGCGGCGCGGGCGATAGTTGTCTCCTGATCGGCGAGCGCGCGGGCGACGGCTGCCTCGCGGACCGCCTGCGCCTGCTTGATCTCCGTGTCGCGCATCGCCTCGGCGGTGGCAATGTCCGCCTCCCGCTTGATGCGCGCGATGTCCGGGCGACCCATGTTCGCGATGTACTCGTTGTCGTCGCGTAAGTCGCGGACGGTGAAGGAGATCACTTCCAGGCCCATCTTGAAGAGGTCATCGGCGACGCCGGAGCGGACCTGCGCCGCGACCATCTCCGGTTCCTTGACGATGCTCTCCACCGTCAGGAGGCCGACGATGCCGCGCAAGTGGCCTTCCATGACCAGCCGGATCAGGCTCTGTCGCTCCTGCGGCGGCTTGGAGAGGAACTGCTCGGCGGCGGTGAGGACGCTCTGGCGGTCGCTCTTCACCTTGATCTGCGCGACGGCCTCAACATTGAGCGCCACGCCCTGTTTCGTATAGAGGGCCTGCTGCGGCGCGACATCGAAGGACATCAGCTCCATCGACAGCCGTTTCGAGGTCTGCACGAGCGGCCAGATGACGCGCCCGCCGCCCTGCACGACCTGGGTGCCGCCGAAGCCGGAGACGATCAACGCCTCGTTCGGCCCGACCTTCTGGAACATGCTGGCGAGAATCGTCAGCGTGACGAAGAGTGCCACGACGAGTAAGACAACGATGATGATAATCGGATTCATGTCGATCTCCATTACCTGAGTAACGAGTAGAAAATAACAAGAAGGGGCGAGCTATTCCCTGCTTGTTACTTTCTACTTGTTACTCGTTACTCGCTACCACCCCACGAGATTCACTTCCTTCGCCCAGTGCGTGCTGCCATGTATCCACAAATGCGGTGCCATGCTCATAGTTGAGAATGACCACTTCCGTCCCGCGGAGGATTTCCTCATTCGTGACGCTCCGCGCAGCGGATGCTTGCGTCGCGCCCGCCTGCGTGTAGGTGATCTCCCCCGCGTAGCCGGGGTAGATCGTGCTCGTCACACGCGCGACAGTGCCCGGCATCCGGTATTCCGCGTCCGTCGCGTAGGGTGTCTGGCCCTTTTCGAGCACTTTGGTGATGAAGATTGCCACCACCGAACCGCCACCGACGCCGGAGGCCGTCGCGATCACGATGCTCGCAATGCCGCCGAGCGCCGTGTAGTGCGAGATCAGGTATCCGACGCCGCCGAACCAGGTGACGAAGGTCATCACGGTCGTCAGGTTGAGGAATCCGCTGGAGACGCTCGGTACGTCCGTGGTGGCGCCATGCCCGGACCCGCCGTGGCCGAGGGCATGGCCACCGCCCACATGCCCGAGATGGAGACCGCCGACGTGCCCCATACCGAGGACGAGCGACAGAACGGTCACGCACAAACCAACGAGAAAGCAGACGAGAAACAAGGACTCCATGTCCGCCCACCCCTCCGAAATGCTGAGATGCGCATCGCATCCCTCTTATTATACGCCCGCGTGTATCACCCGGTTCCTTTCCCTCAGTTTCGGTTCATAACGCAAGAAGATGGTGAAAGAGTCGGTAACCGATGCATCGGCTTACGGTGACCGGGGCTGAGTCTGGTGCGGTGGGAGGAGACGGACGACGATTCAGGACGGTGCAGACCTCTCCACCGCGTCGCTGACCGCCCGTTCCAGCGTCTGGTTCCGACCATTCATCCAGGCTGCTGCCCATGCCTCGTCGCTGAGTTGAGCATGGGCGGCCGCTCGGTGATACTCGTAGACGCTCTGTGAGGAGTTGGACGGCGGGCTGGCCGTCTCCCGCAGCCGCTCCGCCGCCCCGAATAGCCGTGCGGCGCGCTCAGGTGCGCCCTCCTCTCCGGCCACCGCTCCCAGCCCGCGCAGGCAGTCGGCGAGATGCGCCATTCCCCCCCGCTGGTATGACAGAGCGAGGCAGTCGCCGAACAGCGCCGCCGCGCGCCTGCGGTCACCCGCGCGCAGACTCACCCAGCCGAGGCCGATCAGCGCGTCCGCAGTGCCGGTGTAGTGCCCAAGTTCCTGGAACAGGGCGAGCGCCTCCGCCAGGAGCCCGACCGCGCGCCCGTCATCGCCGCCGTAGTACGCCGCCCAACCCAGGCCGACGAGTGAGCCGCCGGTCGTCACCCCGTCCCTCAGCGCGCGTCCGAGCGTAAGGGCTTCCTCCAGCAGCGTCCGCCCACGCCGATGATTACCCCCCTCAACCAGCAACGTCCCCAGGTGGATCAGCGGGAGACCCCGAACGATACCGCTCGCCTCGGCGTCCGCTTCGGTCAACTTCAGGCTCGCCTCGAACAGCGCGGTCGCGCGAGGCCAGTCGCCGCCGAACCGCGCCGCCTGCCCCAGCCGGAAGAGCGTGAAGGCGGTCCAGCGCGCGTCCCCGCAGTCGCCGAATAATTCGAGGGCCTCCTCCAGACGCGGCATGGCGCCCGCATGGTCCCCCCGCTGGATCGCCAGGCCGCCCAGGTGGTTCAGCGCACCGGCGCGCGCGGCGCCCTCGTCGGTAGGGGCTGCGGCGAGCGCCCGCTCCAGCCAGCGCCGCCCTTCGGTCGCGTGACCGTGGATGAACCAGAACCAGCCCAGCGCGGTCGCCAGCCGCAGACTCAGTGCCGGGTCGCCGCCCCCCGTCGCCCAGGCCAGCGCCGCCCGCAGGTTGTCGTGCTCGCTCTCCAGCCGCTCCAGCCACCATCGCTGCTCGGGACCGCCCCACAGCGCCGGCTCCGCCGCTTCCGCCAGCGCGAGATAGTACCTCGCGTGCCGCGCCCAGGCCGCGTCTCCCTCGTCATGCTCCTCTAGCTGCGTCAGCGCGAACTCGCGCACGGTCTCCAGGAAGGCGAAGCGCGGTTCGCGGCCCCGCTCCGGCAGCACGAGGCTGTGATCGACGAGCACGCCCACCATGTCGAGTACGGCGGGCGCCCCCGCGCCGGTAGGCGCGCACACCGTCTCGGCTGCGGCGAGCGTGAAGCCGCCCGCGAAGACGGCGAGCCGCCGGAAGACCGCGCGCGCCGCGTCCGGGAGGAGATCGTAGCTCCACGCGAGTGTCGCGCGCATGGTGCGGTGCCGTTCCGGCAGATCGTCGGGCCCATCCGTGAGGAGGGGGAGGCGCGGTTCGAGGCGCGCCAGCATCTCCAGGGGCGAGAGGAATGAGGATCGTGCGGCGGCCAGTTCAATGGCCAGGGGCAGCCCGTCCAGCCGCCGACAGATGGCGGCGACCGCGACCGCCTCGCCCCCGCTCGGCGCGAAGTCGGGCGCGACGGCCCGCGCCCGCGCGACGAACAGGGCCGTCGCGGCATAGGGGGCGAGCGCTTCTTCATCGGCGATGGTAGCGACATCCGGGATGGCGAGGGGCGGCACAGGATACCGATGCTCGCCGCGCAGGCGCAAGGCGGCGCGGCTGGTAGCCAGCACCTTGAGAAGGGGGCAAGCGGCGAGCAGGTCGGCGGCAAGGGACATCCCTGGTAGCACATGCTCGCAGTTGTCCAGCAGCAAGAGCGCCCGCTTGTCGCGCAGGAATCTGATCGTCTCATCCATGACCAGCCGGTTGGCGTCCTCTCGTACCCCGATCGCCCGCGCGATGGTGCCCGCCACGTCGGCGGCGTCGGACAAGGGCGCGAGACCGACGAAGCGCACGCCGTGCGCGAACAGCGGGGCGATAGCCGTGGCCGCCGCGAGGCCGAGGCGCGTCTTCCCCACCCCGCCGACTCCCGTCAGCGTCAGCAGGCGCACATCGTCGCGGCGCAGGAGCGCCGTCACCGCCGCGACGTCGGCCTCGCGACCGATCAGCGGCGTCGGCGCGACGGGCAACGTCAGCAGCGATCCGAGGGCGGCCGGGCCGCGTCGCCGCATGATCGCCGCCTCCAGCGCGGCTCCCTCCTCCGCGCCGAGGTTGAGCGCTGCGGCGAGCATCGCGACCGTTTCCCGGTAGGGCGCCCGTCGCAGCCCACGCTCCAGCGCACTGATCGCCTGCGCGGTCAGCCCTGCCCGTTCGCCCAATGCCTCTTGGGAAAGGCCCGCAGCGATCCGATATCGCCGGAGCAGCGCACCGAAGGTCGTCCCCTCGCCCATGGCCCTTCCCTCGCTTGTGCCAAATCGCCGCCGCGCGACGGCGCACCGAGACATGGTAGCAGGACGAGCGCGCAACTGTATGGGGGAAGTGTATGAGTTGTCGCTGGTAGCGACCAGGGTACCGGGGCACACTCAAAGCACGACAGGCCCTGGGGGCGCGGCCCTCGCGCTCGCGTTGGCCAACCACATGGAAGGGACGGACCGATGAAACTCTGGCAACGACTCCTCACTGTGCTCATGCTGGCGACGACGCTGGCCGTGGCTCCCGCTGCCGCAGCGGCCGACGACCCCCTCTCGGTCGTCGAGGCGCTCGACGCCACCGTGAACGCGCAGAATGTCGACGGCGCGCTCGCCCTCTTCGCCGACGACGCGACGGTACGACAGAGCCCGCCACAGCCAGGAACGACCGGTGCATACCTGGGGAAAGCGGCGGTGCGGACCTTCCTGGCGAGCGTGGTCGCGCAACACATCCGCTTCGACCTTGCCGCGCCGCGCCAAGTGGCCGGGGAGCGGGTGACGTGGATCAACAACACGTCCGTCGACCCGTGGCGAAACCTCGGCATCGCGCCGCTGCAGGGTCAGGGCGACGCGACGGTGAAGGGTGGCAAGATCGTCTCCCTGACCATCACGCTCACCCCGGACTCGATGGCGACACTGCAGCGCGCGATTGCCGCCGCGACGCCGAGCGGGCCACCCCGCACGGGTGGGGGAGGCGAGGCTTCCTTCATCCGCCGCCTCGGCGACGGGTAGGATCAACCAGCGCCCCGATCGGAACACGCGCCATCGCCGCCGCCTTCGGGTGGCGGCATTCAGTTTGTGCTGAGAGCGGCACCATGCACGCAGCGGAAAAGCTCGTCTCGAGGTGGCACGAGGCTGCGGATCCGCGCTTGCCGACGAAAGCCGGGACCGTTTTGCGGCGGTCTAATTCAGATACAGACCGTTATTTAGTCCTGACCGTGAGCCTTGCTCGTGGTCGATGCCTGATGTGGGATTCCCCCGGAGCCTTTTTCACCACGTTCGCAAAATCATGTTATGGGGCTATGGTATGGAGCGTGCCGCGCGCCGGATTGCGGCGTCATCGGTGCTATACTCATCGGGCAACAGCGTCGGCCCGCGCGACGGTGGGCGGGAAGTGGAGGAGCGGCACGCAATGTCTACCCCCATCGAACCCCCTCCAAACAATACCCCCCCGCCCCTGGCCGGACTCACGGTCGGGCGGGTGATGCTCCTCACCGCTGCGGCGCTCGCGGTCATCTTTATCGCCAATCTGCTGCTCAAAGTGGTCGATCTGCTCTTCCTGCTCCTGATCGGCATCCTGCTCGCAACCGCGATCGATCCACTGGCGCGCCGCCTGCGTCAACTGGGCATGAACCGCCCGGCGAGCATCCTCAGTGTCTATCTGCTCCTCTTCGCCATCATCGGCGGCTTGATCGCCTTCATCATCCCGCCGATCGTTGCGCAGACGACCGATTTCGTCACCAATCTGCCGCGTGTTGCCGATCACCTCCAGCAGCGATACGCGAACAGTGGCCAGATGTGGATTCGGGACGCATCGCGCAACGGCGCGGACAAACTGCGCGAACTGTCGGACAATCCGCCCGACATCTCCGGCCTGCTCAAGGAGCAGGCGCTGAACGTCGTCTCCAGTGTGTTCGGCGCGCTGCTCTCCATCGTCACCGTCGTCCTCATTTCGTTCTACTGGCTCAGCGAGCGGGCGCTGATCCGCCGTGCGCTGCTCGGCTTCGTGCCGATCCACCGACGCTCGCGCGCCAACGATGTCTGGACGCATATCGAGACGAAACTCGGCGCGTGGTTCCGCGCGCAACTGATCCTCTGCGGCATCATCGGCGCGGCGTGCGCAGTGGGCTATGGCATCCTCCGCATCGAGTATTGGCCACTGCTCGCGCTGATCGCCGGCGTCGCCGAGATCATCCCCATCCTCGGCCCGTGGATCGGCGGCATACCCGCCGTGCTCGTCGCCCTGACGGATGGCCCAGTCAAGGCGCTCATCGTCTTGGTATTCATCGTCGTCCTGCAGCAGATCGAGGGGAACATCCTCGTCCCACGGATCCAGGGGGACGCGATTGGCCTGTCACCGCTGACCGTCATTCTCGCTATCCTGGCGGGGACCACGCTGGCGGGGCCGCTTGGCGGCATCCTCGCCGTGCCGATCTCGGCGATCATTCAAGTGCTCGTCCAGGACCTCCTGATCGCGCGGGAGACGACCGACGAGGATGACATCGACCGCATCCTCGCGGCGGCGGATGCCGCGCACGAGCGAGGAGAGAACGCGGCGGATGCCGCCTTCCGCCAGTTGCGCCGCCTCCGTGCCGTCCGGCGCGCCCATCGGGACGCGACACGCATCGACACGCTCATCTCCGGCGCGGCGGAGAATCCCTCCGTGCGCGCCGCCGAGGACGACATCATCGCCCGGCACGACGACTGAGAACAATTTCAAAACCTGCGGAGAATGAACCGCCAAGACGCCAAGGACACAAAGAGGGAGAAGAGAGGAATATCGTATCTTTTTCTCTGCGTTTTCTTGGCGTCCTTGGCGTCTTGGCGGTTTTGAAACCGTTTCTCAGTCTTGAACGTTCAGAACGGATGTGCGATACTTGCCCGTACGGACGCGACGCGCGGAAGGAGATCGCATGACAGTGGGGACGAAAGCACCGTCGATCACTCTGACGGTCGCGCAGGCACGCACCTTTCTCCTGCAGCGGCCCGGCGGATTGTTCGCGCACGATGGCCTGCCTGCGCATCCGTTGCGGCTAGTGGAAGAGATTGGCATCCTGCAAGTTGACCCCGTCAGCGTCGTGGCGGCCAATCATCACCTGATCGCGCGGGCCCGCGTCCCGGCCTACATGCCCACGCATCTCGATGGCGCGCTCTATCGGGAGCGGACGCTGGTTGAGTCATTCCACGGCATCCACGCGATCCTGCCGATGGCGGATTGGCGCTACTACGACCGCCGCCTCGGCCCGCCGTCGCG
>JBPCMC010000334.1:0-2975 GCA_051002645.1 Thermomicrobiales bacterium | reverse complement strand
CGAGGAACGCGCCCTCGCTCAGTCTCGAACAGGTCTTCGATGATCTCATCCGTCCGCTCGGCATCCCCACCCTCTATCATCTGCCGATCGGCCACGGCAAACACCTCGCCACCCTCCCCATCGGCGTCCAGGCGCGTCTCGATGCGACGAATAAGACACTCAGCATCCTTGAACCAGGGGTTCAATAGGACTGAGGACGAGGGGAAGGACTGAGGACTGAGGACTGAGCGGGAGCGATACCACCAGCAATGGCGATATGGAGCAACGGCTACAAAGGGAGCATAGATGAATGGGCGCCGAGCCTCCTCAGTCCTCAGTCCTTAGTCCTCAGTCCTCCGCGCCAGCGGTCGTCACGCTCGGCGAAGCGACGATTGACTTCATCGCGACGCGGATAGGGGCGTTCGAGACGTTCCCGCCCTTCGTGCCCGCGCCGGGAGGTGCGCCCGCCAATGTCGCGGTCGCGCTGGCGCGGCTTGGGGTGCCGGTCTCATTCATCGGACGCGTCGGAGATGACCCGTTCGGGCACGCCATCCTCGCCAGTTTCCGCGCCGCCGGGGTAGATACCAGCGCGGCGCGCGTGACGCGGGAGGCGGATACCGCCCTCGCCTTCGCCACCTTCCCGCGCGAGGGGGAGCGGCAATTCAACTTCGTTTGGGACCGCTCCGCCGCGATGACCTACAACCCGGACGATCTGCCGGTGGCGCTCATCCATCGGTCGCGCTGCCTCTACGCGCGGCTCGGTCGCTCTTCCGGCAGCCCGATGGAGCAGACCGCCGTCAAGGCGATGCAGGTCGCGCGGGAGGCGGGCATCGCCGTTGCCTTCGACCCGAACATCCGCCCCGCCGCCTGGCGCAACCTGCAGGATGCCCGCGACTCGGTCTGGAGGATCTGGGAGTACGCGAACGTCATCAAACTGGCGCAGGAGGATGCCTCCATCCTCACCGGCCACGACGACCCCGCCCGCGCGCTCCGCGAACTCTGGCGATCACACATGCGCTTCCTCTGCGTCACCGACGGCCCGCGCGGTTGCTGGTACACGCAAGACGGCGCGGCGGTGCGTTTCGTCCCCGCCTGGCCCGCCGAGGAGGTGGACGGCACTGGCGCGGGCGACGCCTTCCTCTCCGGCCTGCTCGCCGCCATGCACGGCCACGGCTGGTCCGCGCCACTCACGGACGATAACGTCCGCTTCGCCTCCGCCGTCGCCGCTGTCTGCGTCACCCGCTGGGGCGCGCAAGCCTCCCTCCCCACCCGCGCCGAGGTCGATGCGTTCATTGCAAGATGATCCTATCATCCCCCTCGTGCCGACCACGTAGCGGCATTGGCTCATCGGGAGAGAGGCCGTGATGATAGCGGAAAACGTATATGTGCTGGTGAACATGTCGGCACAATTTCGCGCCCTCCTCGGTGAGGATCGATTGCGACCTCTCGCCTCGGCCCATCCGCGCGCCGAGGTCGTGCTCGCCGACGATTCCAACCAGTTCGCCGCGCTCCTGCCCCGCGCGGAAGGCGTGCTGATCTGGCCGACGATGGCGCCGCTCCTCGCACCGGCGTTGGGGCCGGGTAGCCGCCTGCGCTGGGTTCACAGCCTGGTTGCCGGTGTCGAGGAAATGCTCACGCCCGCGTTGGTTACCGCCGAGCAGGTCCTGCTCACCGCCTCGAAGGGACCGATGGGGCCGATGATGGCCGAGCACGCGCTCCTGCTCATGCTCGCCCTCGCGCGCGATTTGCCGGGATTCGTGCGCGACCAGACCGAGCGGCGATGGCGTTCCCTCACCGATGGGCGCCCGATGGTTGACGCATTCGGTAAGACCGTCCTCATCATGGGCGTCGGCGCGGTCGGCAGCCATCTGGCCCGGATGTGCAAGGTCGGCCTGCGGATGCGCGTGCTTGGCACGGCGCGCACGCGCCGCGACGATCCCCATATCGACCGATACGTCGAGCGGCCCGATCTGCCTGCCGCGCTCAGCGAGGCGGATTTCGTCGTCCTCTGCCTGGCACTGACGCCGGAGACGGAGCGGATGATCGACGCGGCGGCACTGGCGGCCATGAAGCCGAGCGCCTACCTGGTCAACGTGGCGCGCGGGGGACTTGTCGATGAGGCGGCGCTCGTCGCGGCCCTGCGCGAGGGGCGGATTGCGGGCGCGGGACTCGACACGACGGCGGTTGAGCCGCTTCCGAGCGAGAGTTCCCTCTGGGGGATGCCACACGTCATCATCACGCCGCACGTCTCACCCGGTCGGGACCGCTTCGCGGACGAGTTTGTCGCCTTCTGGAGCGAGAATATCCGCCGCTTCGCCGAAGGAGAGCAGCTGCGGGGCACGATCGACCGCCACGCGCGCTACTGACACCCCTCGTCGCTGCCCGTCGCAGACTGATGTACGATAACGGACTGAAGGGAGGAACCGATGCATATCGCGGAGATGCAAACGCTCTACGACTACCACTATTGGGCGACCGACCATATCCTGCGCACGGCGGTACACATCACCGATGAGCAGTTCACGACACCGACGCGCTTCCCGTGGGGGAGCCTGCGCGGCACACTCGTGCATATGCTTGCCGCAGAGCGCTACTGGGTCTATGTCTGGCAGGGGATACCACCGCGCCCAGACCCGACCCGCGAGGACTATCCCACACTGGCTGCACTCCGCGCGCAGTGGCCGCACGATGAGGCCGAACTCCGAGCCTATCTGGCAACCCTGACGGACAATGATCTGGACCGCCCACATACCTACACCCTTCGGGATGGCGCCGCAGTCACCGCACCGCTGTGGGCACGGATCGTCCACGTCGTCACCCATGGGACGCTGCATCGCGGCGAGGCGGCGCAGATGCTCACCGAGTTCGGGCATTCTCCCGGCGATTTTGACCTGGCCGATTTCCTGGACGAACGCAGCGGGTGAAAGCAAGGCAACTGATGGTGGCGGGGGGGGGGGGGGGGGGTGGCGCAAACACGGGCGAGGGGGGCAAAGCAC
>JBPCMC010000333.1:0-16549 GCA_051002645.1 Thermomicrobiales bacterium | reverse complement strand
AACTGGCCGCGACGGTGGAACGAGAGATGGGCGCGCACGGCGTCACCTTCCTCTGGGCCTTCACGAATGCCGGCCCCGGCTACCTGCGCGCCCCCTCGGAGACGCGCTGGGAGCGCGGGCGGATGCTTCATCTCGACTGCGGCGGCGAGGAGCAGGATTATCTCGCGGACATTTGTCGGATGGGAGCGCTCGGGGAGCCATCCGCGTTGGGTCGCGAGTTGACCGATGCCTGCCTGGAGATTCAGGGCGTCGTGCGCCGCCAGTTGCGCGCCGGCATGACTTACGGCGACGTCAATGCCGCCGCCGAGGACGCGCTGCAATCGAGCAGCCACGCGACAATCGGGCGGATCGTCGCGCATGGGATCGGCATGGTCTCCCACGAGCAACCAATGATCAACCGCCCCGAGCAGGCGGGCCGAACGTTGCAGAGCGGCCGCATCCTCTCGTTCGAGACCGAGTTCCTCCACCCCGAGGTTGGCCACGTAAAGATCGAGGACACTATCGCCATCACCGCGCACGGCGCGCAAGGGCTCGGCGACATCGGGCGCGAGTTGCAGGTGATCGGCTAGAATTTAGGTGACCGGGTGCCAAAAGGGCACTCGGCCACCACTCCGCGATCCGCCTACCGGACGCCGACAACGTAGAGAAAGAGATTGTCGTAGCGCACACTGCCATCGGGTCGGGTAAACTGTGCGTCCGCCTCCGCGATTGCCGCGCGTACGCGCTCCTCGCCGCTCGTCTCAATTGCGCGTCGCGATGGGCCGCTACTGGATTGTCCCCGCCATGAAATCTCCGCACTGGGGAAAACGAACGGACACGCAGCCTCATCCCGTTCAACGACATGCAAGCCCGCGCCTTCCACCAGCGATTCCAGCGCGCCCGGAGCAGCGAAGGCAAACGGGCCACCAGGCGTACTTCCCAGCGGCGGCGGGGGCATCAGCGCGCCGAGCAACCGCAAGACGGCTGAGTATTGACACTGGTCGGCGGGTCCCCACGTCGCCACAACGACACGCCCGCCGGGGCGGACGACCCGTGCCAGTTCGTTCATTGCCGCTGTAGGGTTCGCCGCATAGAAGACACTGTTGTTGGCGATGACCGCGTCGAATGTTTCGTCCGCGTATGGCAGGGTTTCGAGATCGGCCTGACGAATATCACTTCCTGGCAGACGACCCCGTACGATCTCCAACAATCCCTCTGAGGCATCCACTGCGGAGACCGTTGCGCCGCGCAACGATGCGAGGATGGAGGCAGTACCCGCGCCACAGCCCGCATCGAGCAGTCGCGTGCCACGGACAACCCACGCCGCGTTGAGGGCAGCACTGTGCAACGGCAACGTACCTTGCTCCTGGATTTCCGCCCAATCGCATGCTCCTTTGCTCCAGAGTTTGTCCTGCATTGGCCCCGAACCCGTCATTGTCGTCATCGCAGCCATGACATCTCTCCTTGATTTTTTCCAGCCACCTCACCGCTTTGGGTATGGATTCACTGTACGGGAGAGAACATGGCGTATCATCCCTCTATCGGGCCATTTATCCAGAGCGTGGTGCGGTGGCCCATTCAGGCCATCAGAGACGGGGCGGTTACAGGATACCGTGCCGCAATGCGTACGCGACAGCGGCAACACGCGACGGCAAATCGAGTTTGGTGAGGATATTCGCCATATGGCGATGCACGGTGTGCGCGCTGAGAAAGAGGTGCGCGGCAATCTCGGCATTGCTCAATCCCTGTGCGGCAAGGCGGAGCACTTCAACCTCCCGCGCCGTCAATCCACCGGGAACGGCGGACACCAATGGCGCGACGGTGCCAAGCTTCGCCGCAAGGGCAGTCACACGGGCGAGGAGGGGCTTCGCACCGAGCGGTGTACAGATGGTACGGACTTCGGAAAGCAAATGGAAGGCGTTCGTGTTGTCGCCGCGCGCATGGGCGAGTTCCGCCATCCCCATCAGCGTTTGTGCGCGTTCATACGGAGTGGCACACGCATCCGCCAATGCGAGCGAGGCGCGAAGGTGAGCCTCGGCTGTATCGAAGCAACCACGGTCGATTTCCAATTCGCCCAAACAGCGGTGCGCGGCAAGGAGCGCGAGTGGCTGGCGCGGTTCGACGGCATGGTTGAACGCCGCAGTTGCGCACTCATATGCACGTCCAACGTCGCCAGATGCACGGTAATATGCCGCCCAGCCCAGATGCCCCTCCGCTTGCCCGAGGACGGCACCGCCCCATTGCATGAACGTATCATGTGTCGTTAGCCACTGCTGAGCGAGTGCGAGGTCGCCCGTATCGGTGGCAAGAGCAGCGGCGAGTCGCTGCAAGACGAGTGAGGGATAAAAGGGTAGGGTGCCTGGTGAAATTGCCGGTCCCTCAGGGAATAGCTCCCGTATCTGCTCCCACGCCAGTTCTGATTCACCACGGTGACGGGCGAGCGGGCCAAGCAGAGCCATGATAACGTTGCGCAATACTGCCATGTCGTTCGTAAGAGCGGCAGAGGCCACGGCATGCGCCTCGCCCCAGTCGCCCTCGATTACCAGGAGTGGTAAAGCGGCAAAGCGTGGAGAGGACTCGGTGACCACACCAAGTGCCTGATTCCACGCTTTCCCTCCCTCCATCGCCAGACGATGCCGTGATTCGATCTGATCGGCCTTGTATGCGAGCGCAAGGACAAGCATCTCGTACAACGCGGTCATACCGACCTGGAGCATGTGCGCGTCCGCGCTGAACCGGGCGCGTGCATACGCGAAGCCTCTTGCGCTGCGACAGGTCGCCCCTGGATGGCATGGGTGATTCCCAACCCAAAGAAGCCGTTGCCGTATTCTGAGGGGCCGGATGACCGGCCCGCTACCGAAGCACGCGCATGCGAGATAAAGCGGTTCTCTTGAGTCAGTACTTCAGCGAAGTGTCCGGCCCATGCGAGATTCATCATGAAACCCCCTCGGAACCCAAGGGGATGGCTGTAGTTGCGAAGATGTCTGTGTTCCCCGATCTGCGCGCGTTCACGAGGCGTCAGTGCCTCCAATGCCGCAACACTTGCACGAAATTCCGGCAACCCCCTGGCATGGTCGCCAATAAGGATCCGATCATTGGCGCGATCATGTGTTGCGATGATCGCAAGGACACGATCACCTATCGCCTCCGCGATGCGCGCCGCTTCGTCAAGGTACGTGAGACCGCGCCGTGGGTTACTGTAGCGCAGCATCCGCGCGATACGTATGAGATGCCATCCCTGCTCTGCCAAGTTTCCGTCGTCTGATCGCATGAATACCAACGCCGCTTCATAGCGTTGCGCGGCAGTCAGATAAGCGTACGCATGTTGCGCGCGATCACCCGCCTGCACGAGCCATTCCGCCGCCCGTGTATCTCCGGCGCGCAGAAAGTGATTCGCGACCGTATCGGGATCGGGATTCGGCTCAGTCGTCAGCGCCTCGCCTACCCGCCGATGCCAGACGCGCCGGGGAGGAAGCGACGTGCGATCGTACAACGTCTCGCGGATCAGGGCATGGACGAAGCATATCCCCGTGTGGGCCGACGTTTCCTCCAACAGATGTGCCGCGACGGCGCGCTCGATGGCAGGCAGCAGCGCATCCTCGTCGGTCTCCGCGACAGCGCACCAGAGTGGCAGTGCTATTTCCTGCCCGATCACCGCCGCGATGGCGAGCAGGCGGCGCGCCTCATCATCGAGGTGTGCCAGCCGCCGCTCGATCACCTGCCGGATCAGCAGCGGCACTTGCGTTCGCGTCAGATCGCCGACCGCCCAGCGCCCGTCCACGGCATGGAGTACCCGTTCCTCCTCGAATGTGTGCAGCAGTTCCCCGATGAAGAACGGATTACCCCCCGCGCGCTCGTTGAGATGCGCCGCCAGTCGCACGGCGTCCGTATCGGCGAGATTGTACCGGGCGGCGACGAGCGCGCACATGTCATCGAATTCAAGACGCCGCAGATCGAGGCGACGCGCGGATGCTTCCCGGACGAACGCGGGAAGGAGCTGCGCGAGTACTCCGTCGTGCGTGACTTCGTCACTGCGATACGTCGCGAGGATGAGGAGCGGGAGAGCCGCAATCGTGCGGGCAATGACGCGCAGGAGATCGAGGCTCGCCGGGTCGGCCCAGTGCAGATCATCGAGCAGCAGAACAATGGGTCGCTTCGCCGCGAGTGCAGCGAGGAAGTCCTGCACCTGCCGGAAGAGCGCGGCCTGGCTAGCGACCGCACCGACCGTGCCGCGCCTGGCGAAGGGCTCCGGTAGCGCGGGCGATCCGTTGCCTGGCTGGTATCGCCCGAAGAGTTCGATCCACGGGCCGTAGGGCGGCGTCTCGGTCAGGTCATAGCACCGCCCGACGAGCACGAGCGCGCCGCGCTCCGACGCTTCGCGGCAAAGCGCCTCCGCGAGCGCCGTCTTGCCGATGCCCGCCTCGCCAGCGATCAGGACGAGCCCGCCCTGCCCTTCCGTTGCACCGGTAAGAGCATCCCGCAGGATTGCTTGCTCGCGTGCCCGCCCGACGAGCCGGTCTGACAGCGAGCCGCGAGCCGAAGAGAGGGTCATCGCGCACCATCCCAGTGAAACAGTCGAGAGGCCGCAGTATAGCACGCACGCGGGAGTGCCCAAGCAATCATCTTGCTTGGGCACTCCCATTGCCCTCGTACCGGCATCAAAAAACCAGCGGCCACGGAGCGATTATCCGTGGCCGCTGGCTGCGCATTATGTGCGCTTCTCAGTATTCCAGCCGTTCTTCCTCTGTTACCCAGTCTGCCGCGGTCCTCATCATCTCATCGCCAGCAGCCGCGTGAACCAGGTTCCCGTCTGGTCGTTCGATTGTCAACGTTCCGTTTGTATGACCCGGCTTTTCTATGTCCTCTCTAAAGCAAGAGGCGTGCCACGGCACGCGTGTTTGACAGCGCGCGTCGATTGACCGAGTATAAGCAAAGACTTGAGTTTCTTTTTGCATACATATCTGTCAGTCATCAGAAGGGATTGTGCAACGGTGTCGCATCGCCCACGAAGCATGGATCGTCGCAGGCTCCTCCAACACGCCACCGCTGTCGCCGGTGGGATCGCGGTTGCGCGTGGTCTCGCTGGTGGTTTCGGCACGCTGTTCGGGGGTAGTCACGTCGCGGCGAGCGTCGCGGGGCAGCTGGTCTTTCCGCCGGACAACCCGTGGAACACCGACATCTCGCAGTTCCCCGTCGACCCGAACTCGGACACGCTGATCGCCAGCATCGGCCTGGCGACAGGGCTGCACCCCGATTTCGGCACCGTCTACAATAATGCGCCGAACGGCATCCCCTATGTCGTCGTGCCCGGTACGCAGCCGCTCGTGCCGGTGATCTTCACCGAGTACGGCGACGAGAGCGACCCCGGCCCCTACCCGATCCCGCCGGATGCCCCGGTCGAGGGCGGCCTCGGCGCGACCGGCGACCGGCATCTCCTCGTCGTTGATCCAGACCACGGCAGGCTCTACGAGTTGTACCACGCCTACCCGAACCCGGACGGCTCGTGGAATGCGGGCTCCGGCGCGATCTTCGATCTCAATTCGAATGCGCTCCGACCGGACGGCTGGACCTCGGCGGACGCGGCGGGCCTGCCGATCTTCCCCGGCCTCGTCCGCTACGATGAGGTGGTCATGCAAGGGTTGGTGAGCCACGCCTTCCGCTTCACCGTGCAGCGGACGCGCCGGGCGTATCGGTATCCCGCGCGCCATTTCGCCAGCAGTTCCACCGACCCTGCCCTGCCGCCGATGGGGATGCGGGTCCGCCTCAAAGCGGGCTTCGACCTGGGCGGCTTCACCGCAAACATGCAGGTCATTTTGCGGGCGATGCAGACCTACGGCATGTTCGTCGCGGACAACGGCTCCAACTGGTACGTCTCCGGCGCGCCCGACCCGCGCTGGAATGACGATGAACTGGTATCCGGGTTCCGCCGCGTCCACGGCAGCGACTTCGAGATCGTCGGCCTCCCGCCGCCGCTACCGGCCGGGCGGAACGACGGCGTAGCGGCGAGCAATCCGCTCCCGGCGCCCGCGCCGCGGCAACCGGCCGGGTCAGCCGCGCTCCTGCCAGAAACACCCTCGCCCGCCCCCATCCCTCGGCGATAAGCAATTGCGGTATGGCGGGCTTCCGATGAATCATGGTCAAGAAGTGCGGGACTCGCTCGTGGTCGCCCCGTCGTCGTTGGTCCGCGTCACACACACTTTGACCGCCTTCTTAGGGGCATCGAGACTGTGGCAGTTGAAGCGGCGGCGCCGTTTCCGTCGCCGGGTAGTGATGATGCCTGTGGGATTTGGTCGAGAATCACTATTTGACAGGGTACGGCGTAATTACGGATACTAACCATTGGCAGCGACAGGGGAAGATGCGACGTGGTATCGACGCTGCGCCGGGGACGAGGGGGAGGATCAGGGTGCGTTTCGGCTTGCAGCGCGGCAGGGGCGCGATGGCGACACTGTTGCTGCTCGCGTTGCTCTTCCCTCTGCTCTCCGCGCCGGTGGTATCGGCAGCCGCGCTAACGGTCGCGAACGTCAACGACAGCGGCCCCGGCTCCCTGCGCGACGCGATCACGCAAGCGAATGACGGCAGCGGCGCGCTGATTACCTTCGCGGTCTCCGGCACGATCTCGCTCGCCTCCCCGCTCCCGCACATCGCGGCATCGATGACCATTGACGGCACCGGCGCGCCGACCTACGCCGGAATGCCGGTGGTGACGATCGACGGCAATAACGGCGGCACGGTCTTCACGACGAATCCCGGTACGGATGTCCGCTTGCGTGGGCTGACGATTCAGCACGGCATGGGCGGTGCGGGCGGCGGTGTTCTCAACAATGGCACGCTGACGCTCGATGCGAGCACTCTCCTGCACAACGGCACGCCGGCCGGGGGCAGCGGTGGCGGCATTTATAATGGTGGTACGCTGACCGTCACCGCAAGTACGATCAGCCAGAACAGTGCGGGGAGCGGCGGCGGCATCTTCAGCGCGGGCACGCTGCGGCTGAACGCCAGCACCGTCGATACGAACACGGCGACCGGACTCGGCGGCGGTGTGCTGATAGCCGGCGGGCACGCGCAGACGATCACGAACAGCACGATCGCCGGCAATCATGGCGCGGCGGGCGGCGGCATCGATAACCAGGGCAACCTCGCGCTCGCCAACAGCACCGTCGCCGACAACGTGGCGACGGTGACCGATGGCGGCGGCATCAAGGCGGAAGCCCAGGGCATCAGCGTCACCGCGACGAACACGATCATCGCGGCGAATACGCATAGCGGCCCCGATGATGTCGCTGGCACATTCAGCAGTGGCGGCCATAACCTGATCGGTGACGCGGACGGCGCGACAGGGTTCACCGCTCCCGGCGATCAAACCGGCACGGCCGCATCACCCCGCGATGCGATGCTCGGCCCACTGATGGATAACGGCGGCCCGACGCAGACCATCGCGCTCGCTCCTGGCAGCCCGGCAATCGGCACGGGCGATCCGGCAGTTTGCGCTGCCGCACCAGTTAGTGGCCTCGATCAGCGCGGTTTCCCCCGAGCGCCCGCCTGTGCCATTGGCGCATTCGATGTACAGCGCACTGTTACGCGTATCGCGGTAACGATGCAAAGCCCTCCCACGGTTGTCATTGGGGAGACCAAGCAATTAACGGCAATCGCGACCTACGCTGATAGCAGCACACAAGATGTCACGACGAGCGCCACCTGGAGCAGTAATGCCCCCACTCTCGCGACAGTCGTCAGCGGTTTCACGAACGCGAATCCCGGCCAAGTGACGGGTATCGCAATTGGTAGCGCGACGATCACCGCGCGGTTCGGCACGCAGGCCGACAGCGCGCTTCTCGCCATCAACGATCCCGTGCCCAATATGACGGGCTTCACGCCCGCGACGGCGACCGCGACAAGTGGGACATCGACGCTGACCGTGAATGGCTCGAACTTCGTGCCGACATCGCAAATCTTCTTCAACACGACCGGCCTCACGACAGCGTACGTATCCGCCTCGCAGGTCAACGCGACGGTCCCATCCGGCCTCCTGACGACGCCCGGCACGGCGAGCATCACCGTCGTCAACCCCGCGCCGGGTGGCGGAACGTCGAATGTCCAGCCCCTGACGATCACCGCTGGCGCGGTGACGACCTTCGTCCTCTCCGGCTTCCCGGCCACAACGACGGCGGGCGTGCCCCACACGCTCACAGTTACCGCGAAGGACGGTGCAGGCAACACCGCCACCGTCTACAACGGCACCGTCTACTTCAGCAGTAGCGACTTCGCCGCAGCCGTGCCCTCGATCACGCTGGCGAATGGCATCGGGAGCGCCGCCGTCACGTTGAAGACCGCCGGGACGCAGTCCATCGCCGTTCGTGACATCTCCTCGCCCGCCATCGTCGGGATGCAGAGCGGTATCGTGGTGACGCCCGGCGCGGCCGCGAGCGTGACAGCGAATCCCGGCACGACGCCGCAGAGCGCCAAGGTCGGCTCCGCCTATGCCGCGCCGCTCGCGGTCACCGTCCGAGACGCCTTCGGGAACCCGGTCGGCGGCGCCTCCGTTCTCTTCGCCGCCCCCACGAGCGGCGCGAGCGGCGCCTTCACCGGGAGCGCGACGGTGACGACCAACCCCAGTGGCATGGCAACCGCCCCCGCTTTCACCGCGAACACGACAGCGGGCGCGTACACCGTCACTGCCACGGTCACGGGGGCCGCGACCACCGCCACCTTCGCCATGACGAACCTGCCCGGACCGCCCGGCGGCATCGTCGCGACGACCGGCACCCCGCAGTCTGCCGCTGTCGGCGGCACGTTTGCCTTGCCCTTCACCGCCCTCGTCAAGGATAGCGGCGGCAATCCCGTCGCCGCCGGGGTGAGCGTCACCTTCACCACCCCGGCGAGCGGCGCTGGCGGCACATTTGTGGGCGGCGGCGCGACCGCGACTGCCCTCACCGTCGCCGGTGGCGTCGCGACCAGTCCCGCTTTCAAGGCGAACGCCGTCGCCGGGGCATACAGCGTCGTCGCGAGCGCGCCGGGTGTCGCCCTGGCCGCCCTCTTCAGCCTGACTAATACTGCCGGTCCTCCGGCTGCCATCGCGCCGGTTAGCGGTGGGTCGCAGAGCGCGCCGATCACGACGACCTTCCCGACCGCGCTCGCAGCGCGTGTGACCGACGCGATGGGCAACCCCGTCAGCGGCGCGACGGTCACCTTCGCCGCGCCGTCAAGCCGCGCGAGCGGCGCCTTCGCGGGCGGCGTCTCCACCGCGACTACGAATGCCGCCGGCATCGCGACCGCCCCCGCGTTTACCGCCAACACGACGGCGGGGTCCTATGTCGTCACGGCGAGCGTGGCCGGGGTGAGCGGCACGGTGGCCTTCAGCCTCGTCAACACACCGGGTCCGGTGGCAGCGTTCGCCTTCTCCTCCTTGGCGTCGTCAGGGAAAACGGGTGCCGCCCGCACCGCGACAACCATGACGACGCAGGCCGGTACCCCACTGACGGTGACCGTCACCACGCTCGACACGGCGGGGAATGTCGCGACGAACTACACCGGCGCCGTCCACTTCACATCGAGCGACCCGCAGGCGGTAGTGCCGGCCAATTACACCTTCACAAACAGCGACGCCGGCGTCCATGGTTTTACCGTCACGCTGAAGAGCGCGGGCGCACAGTCGGTCACGATCAGCGACACGAGCAACAGCGCGGCCGTCGGCACGGTCTCGATCGCCGTCAGCGCGGCACCGGCCCCGGTGACGGTCACGCCCCCACCGGCCGCGACGAGCGCGAGTCCGGCGCCGACGAACGCGGGTCCGGTGCCGACCACGCCGCCCACATCGGAGCGCACGTCTACGGATATCCCGTATCTGCCGCCTGCGCCCCCGACCACAGTGGTCGGCCCGGTGCCGATCGCGGACCCATTCGCTGCCCTCTCGTCACCCACGACGGCGCCGCAATGCCGGTTCTTCGCGGAGACGCATCATTCTCTCTGCTTCGGTTTCTTCGGCTACTGGCAGCAGCACGGCGGCACGGCGCTCTTCGGCATGCCGATCAGCGAGGAATTCCAGGAACGCGGCGCGGATGGCACGATGCGCACTGTGCAGTACCTCGAACGCGCCCGCTTCGAGTATCACCCGGAATTTAGGGGAACGGTCTACGAGGTAGAACTCGGCTTGCTCGCGCAGGAACTCGCCGACACGCGCACCGGCGATGCCCCTTTTGCGCCGATCGATCAATCGGGCGTACCGACCGCCGCGCGCTTCTATTCGGAGACGGGCCACTCGCTCGCAGATCCCTTCGCGGCCAACTGGGACACGAACGGCGGGTTGCCCGTCTTCGGCTTCCCGATTTCGGAGCCCTTCCAGGAGCGTAATGCGGATACCGGGCAGACCTATCTGGTGCAATACTTCGAGCGCTATCGCCTGGAATTCCACCCGGAGACGAACGGCATCGAGCTCGGTCGCCTCGGCGTGCAGGACGCCCAGATGCGCGGCTACCTGCCCCGGTAGCGCCGCGAGCCATTGCGTCGGCGGCGATCTATGGTAGATTACGCGGGGAGGAGCATCGCGCGCCTCATGTGTGCCGCAGTGGCGGAATGGCAGACGCGGCGGACTTAAACTCCGCTGGGTAATACCCGTGTGGGTTCGACCCCCACCTGCGGCACCACCAAAAATCCTGTGGATAGCAAGCAAACGACATCACCCCGGTTGCCAGGTGGGGCGATTCCTGGAGATCGTCATAGCCGGGCGGTAGTTTGCGCGCCGATGATAGCGTTCCCACCCCGAATGCCGAGGGGCGGCGCGCCAGGGCGGGTTGCGGCGCAATTGAGTCGGTGGTGGGGGGGGGTCGCCCCGTCCACCCCAAGAAAAGAGAAAACAAAAACACACCCCAACCCCCACCTCCCCACCCCCCCCCCCCCCCACCACCATCATTTCCACGGCTCAATGTCACTGCAATACGCGCTAGGAGCGGACGACGCGAACGGCCTCGCGGAGCCGTGCGATGAAGCGGCCCCCACGTCCGCGCACTGACGCGAGGATGCCCAATCCACGCACGATGCGCGAACCCTCCAACCGCCGGACGTAGCTCTCAAGCGACGTAATATGCTCGTTCTTCGTCGGAATCACCACGGACTCGAGATAGAGTAATCGTGCCTTGGATTCGAGCGGCGCCGTGCCGATCTCTACGTGGCCACCCTCGCCGGGCAGCCGGGCCGTCGATTCCTCGAACGCGGGCAAGAAACCGGCAATGCTCTGGATCAGATACCCCTCGGCAATCAGGCGTGGGTTCGTGCTCAACAGCGTGCGCTGCGACGTGCCATGGATATATCGATAGAGCGGGAGGGCGCCCGGCGTCGGGCCGGTCGGGATGAAACCGACCACCTCCGCGTCGCATTCCTCATCCGGCGCGATGGTATATTCCCATCCCTCGCTCGCGTCATCCTGCGTGATACACAAGAGCGGGATAGTGTCTGCCTGCTGCTCGGTAAAGACCAACCCATGGATAATCGGGTCCTTGTCGCCCGGTCGAGACGATCGAATCCGCCGCAGGCCGGGGCGCTCCGCGAAAAACGCCTCGTCGCCGAACGGCGGTACCGCCGCGTCGAGATAGCCGACGATGGTCTCGGTGACGAAGCCGTCCGCGCTCTTTTCGTCCGGGTTGACGGTGTAGAGATACCGGCCACTCGCCGCATCGTGCAGGCGGAAGAGGGGAATGCTGTGCGATTCCTGGGCGGCGCTGAGGTAGGCGATTACCTGCTCGCGCGCGATATCGGGCCGCATCGCGTTGGTGGGCCCGACCCCGTAGGTCGCGTGTTCACTGCGCCGGGAGTGGGTCTCGGAGAGGGCAATCAGCCCGAATTCCTTCTCGTCGCTCAGGTAGGCGAGCCCCAGGACCCCTTCGAGTTGGTACCCTTCGGCGATGCGCTGGTCCTCTTCCTCGGTCGTCGAGTAGGCCCAGCGGTCCTCGCGCGGGTGGTACCAGCGATAGAGCGGCGCGCGATTCTCGGGGGCGGGCCGCGTGCAGCCGATAATACCGACGAGCAGGTAGCCGTTGATCGCGTGCATCGTCCCCACTCCACGCATCCTGTTCGCCCCCGCGATGTCGTAGAGATAGAGCGGCGTCTCGTGGGCATGTGCCACAACGGGGATATAGCCGATGATCCCCTCCAACTGAAAGCCCGTGTCGATCTCCGTGCTCAGCCGCGTCCGATAGATGTGCCGATCCGTCTTAGGGTTCACCAGTTTGTAGAGCGGCAGCCGCTCCACAGTAGCGCTTGTGTGGATCTGACCGACCGACCGCACACTGGCGCCGGAGAGCAGGGCGAGATCCGGGTGCAGCGTGTAGACGAAATCGCCCGCAGCGGAAATCTCCGTCTCGTAGAGCGTCCAGGGATCGTCGCCGGTCTTTCGCTCGCCTGCGCCGCAGGATGCCGATTGCTCGACAGTGCGCGGCTCGAGTTCAAGCGGCTCGAGGAAGCCGAGAAACGTCTCAAATTGGAACCCATCCGCGATTGCCTGCGCGACATTGGTCGTGAATATCCGCTGCTTCGTCCGCAGATGCACCATTTGCAGCAAGCCGAGCATACCCGCCAGCGGGCTGGTGGAAACGAAACCGAGGTACATGGGGTGCGCGTCGGCGGGCACGGGCTCCGTTGTACAGGTCGATTGGACGGTCTTCGGGTCGATCACCCGGATGAGCGGGACGGTGCCCACGAACTGCTGCGTATAGACGCGGCCCAGCGTTGCTACTGTGTAGAATCCGTGGATGTGATATTCGTGCGGATTCGTGGTGAGGTGGTAGATATTGCTGTGCGGTTGATGGACGAGAGAGAGGGGGGTCGTATTTTCCGGTTGCCAACCCCGCCAGAATTCGTGATGGAACGGATCGAGCGGTGATTGGCGCTGCTCGGCGCGGAGGACAGGTTGACGAATGATCGTGTCCGTCTGGATGAACATTGGGCGTGTGGACATCCGCTGACCAAACTCGATCTCGTCCGATGCGTTGGCGAAGAAATCCGCACCGAACAGCGGAAACAACCCGTCCGCCTCGGCTCCGTCCGTCGCGACAGTCCGGTCATCGGGCGGGAGCGAGTCGATGAATGGCACATACACCGCGCGATCCACCACTGTCGGCAGGGCTGCGACGTTGAGCGTCCGCCACTGCACGCACGTACCGTCGCGCTCCGCACGGCGGAGGAAGTACGTCACGATGCCCGCGTAGATATTCGCGTTGCGATCGAGGTCGACCTCGGCGTGGTCGCGGACCAGCGCGTTTGCGCGCACGAGGAGGCCCAGGCACGGATGCTCCCCAAGTGCCTCGCCAACGTCGACCGTAATCGGCTTCCAGCCGGTCCGGTTGGTCCCTTCCGCCGCCGCAAGGAGAACGACGCAATGTGATGACCAACTGCTCTCGATCAGGCGGACGGCTTTTTCAATGCAGGCCGTGTCGCCGAATGGCTCGGTCGCGGGGTTGGCCCAGAGCAGGAAATACTTGCCGCGCGCCTTTTCCAGCAGCGCGCGCAGCCGCCGCGCCCGCATCATCGCGCCATCGTCATCTTCCCCTCCCACGATGGCGACGCGGGCGATGGATGGGGCGGCGTCACCGCCCACTGCGGACTCCCGGATCGCGTCCGCGAGATAATCCGGGGCGACGAGCTCGAAATCGAGGCACGTTTGCGCCTTAAGGCGTGCGATGAGGCAGCGCAGAGTCTCGGGTTCCGGCGCCTCGTCCCAATCCAGCACCACGCTCAACGCGGGCGACCACCGACGTTTGATGGCGAGCAATCGGTCGGATCGGTAGAGATCGGGGTGGAGTTCGCGCATCCGTTCCTGGAAGCGACCGAAGTTGAATGTCACCGAGTCGCTGCGCGTGAAGCCTTGTTTGCGATAGAAGAGGCTGCGGGTGGGGCACGGGCGGCCCACATAGCCACGCCCGGCGAGTTGCAGGAAGAAATCCCAGTCCTCGTGCCCCAGGCCGATCTCCTCGCGGAAATGGATGCCCTCATCGAAGACCGAGCGGTCGATGAGCGCGCAGGTATCGCAATAGTTGTCCTGCAGGAGCGAGTAGAGATTGTAGGAAGGCTGGATGGCGTAATCGGTGCGGTTGCCGAAGAATTGCTGGTTCTGGTAGACGAATTTCACATCGTCCGGCGCGGTGCGGAGCACCTCGTAGAGCGATTCGATGGCGTCGGGGGCGAGGTAGTTGTCCGCATCCACCGGCAGGATATAGCGCCCCGTCGCGAGACTAATGGCGCGGTTGCGGGCCACGCTCGGGCCACGATTCGGCTGGCGGATGACCGTCAGGCGCTTGTCGCGCCCCAGGACTTCGAGCACCTCGCGCGTATAGGGGTCTTCCGACCCATCATCGACGACAATGATCTCGAGCGGGTGATACGTCTGCCCGGTGATGCTATTGAGGCATTCGTAGAGGTAGACGCCATGGTTGTAGCAGGGGACGATCACACTGATGAGCGGGGGAGATTGATGACTCTTCGGTGCAATCGTTTCACTGATCGAGAGGTTCACACAGGCGCCTTTCTGGCGAGCGAGCGATACATACTGAGCGCGGTCTGGGTGCAGTAGGCGCCCGCGAGATGATGATAGAGCGCTTCATGCTCGCGGGCCATCTGCTCCAGCGAGAACGCCGACGAGAGATGCCGCCGCGCCGCCGCGCCCATCGCCGCAAGCAGGGCGGGGTCGTTCTCCAGGGCCAGGATCGCGCGCACGTACGCGCCGACGCTGCGCCGATCCTCGATGAGAAATCCCGTCGATGCATCCACGAGTTCGGCATTCGCGCCGACATTCGAGACGATCACCGGACGTTCCATCGCCATCGCCTCATAGATAACGTACGGCAGCCCCTCGAACCGACTCGTGAGCAGCGTGGCCGCAGTCTCCTTGTACCACTGCGGCATCTGGCGCGATGCACCATGCAGCAGAACGCGCTCCGCAACATCCTTCTCCGCGATGGCGTCCGCTACTCGTGGGCGCAAGGTGCCGTCGCCGACAACGTGGATAACGGCCCGCGACCCTGCTTGCTTCAGCGCCGCTGCGACCTCCACCATCAGGAGCGGGTCTTTCTGCTCCTCCAACCGCGAGGGATAAAGGATGTGGAAGCCTGGCTGATCGAGTTGTGCGTCCGCGAGAAAGTCCGGTGGCAATGCGACCGTCTCGGGATTGAATTCCTCGTCCGCGTCGATCCCGGTATAGATCACCGAGAGTTTATTCGGGGAGATTTCGTAATCGAGCAGGGCGCGCCGGAGATTCTTACTCGTCACGGAATAGGCATTGATCAGGTTATCGTAGCGCGTCGCGACGTACCGACAATAGCCCGACCGGTCCTCCTCCTCGACATGGAACTGGATGACGACGCGCAGCCACGGGTAATACGAGCGCAAGGTCGGCAGCAAGTCGTACGCGAGCCTCGAGTTCATAATGTGCAGCACATGGATGTTACGTGAGGCGATGAAGTCCATGATGAACTGCGGCATCGCGCCGCCCTGCATGAAATCGGGGAGGCTCCAGATCTCTTTCGCGTACGGCTCGATTCTCGCCAGCAGCGCATTGTCGCTCGACTGCGTGGTAATCAGGAAGGGGCGGAATCGTTCTTTGTCCAGGCAGCGAAACCAGTCGATTGTGCCCTTATCCGAGCCGCCGTAGCTGACCCAGGGCGCGAGATAGAGAACATTCTGGCGCGCCTTCTGCAACGAGATATGCGGCGCGGTGGCGCCATAGAAGGAGAATCCGCCGCCGCTTAAACGCGCGAACCGTTCGGGCCAGCGCTGTTCGAGCGACTCAAATGCCTCGGAATGCAAGGCGCGAGACAGATCGGCGACATCGAGCACGCAGATGCCACCCGGTTCCAGCGCACAGTCAAGCTCGCCAATCGCGCGCATCCAATCGCTATCGGACATCTCCGGATCGACATGATAGCCGATCCTGTCGGTCGGTATGGCGGATAGTGCGGCCTTCTCGGTCGCATCGATTTCCAGCACGGAATCGCCCCCATGTCCGCGCCCGCGCGATGCGCCGTTCCGCGATATGCGCTCGCGCGGAAGAATTGACGCGCCAGCGAGGGTTCCGTTGGCATGAGGGCCCTTCGAGGCGCCGAATTCCGATCCCTTCCCCCGTCCCATTGAATGCATCCCCTCCCCCCACGTTTGGAGGCGCCCCGTCGTTTCGTTCCCGCCGACGGACAGGCTACGACCGCTTCCGCACCGCGCTGACATAGGTGCTGCTGACGGGGAAATCGCCGTTTGGCACGTCAGCGCGGCCGAACTCCTTGACCGACTCAAACCCACAGACCTCGACCATCGCACGCAGGCAGTTGCTCCCCGGCACCCACCACCACGTCGTATCGTTCCAGAAACCACCCGGTACGAAGCGGGCATAGTCGCTGAACTCCGGGTCGGTGAGGATGAAGCCACCCAGGTACATAATGCCGCCCGGAGCCGTCACGCGCGCGAGTTGGCGAATCAGGTTGATCATCGCCTGCTCGTGGTAATAGACGCCATTGCAATGGACGATGTCGAAGAGGCCGTGCGTCCCAGGGTCGAGGTCCTGCCACCCCACCTTCTCGAACCGCACCGGCGT
>JBPCMC010000332.1:0-12224 GCA_051002645.1 Thermomicrobiales bacterium | reverse complement strand
TGGGGGAGGGGGCAGAGAAAAGGGTGGGAGCAGGAGGCGAGCTTGCCTTTCAGGGTGGGGAGGCAGGCTCTCTTCTTGCTACCACCGGGGGAAATCGCTCCCCCTTCCCCACCGGGGAAGGGGGCTGGGGGGTTAGGGCAGATCTAATTCAGGTGGATCGCGGAGTCATCCGGTGGTTGGGTCGCTTCGATGTGCGGCGACGTGAGATAGCGCAATACGCCATGCTCGCGGCCAATCAGCCGCGTGATCTCGCGCAGCCGCGCCGCCGTGTCGGTCGCCTCCAGGAGACGCTGCTTCTCGATGATGTTGATCGGCAGTGACGCGGCGAGCGCATAGGAGGCATCGGTCGGATCGGCAGGGATCGCGCCGTCCGTGAATTCCTCGTTCGTCAGGCCGGCAATCTGCGCGCGGAACGCGCTCCATCGTCGCTCTGCTCGGAGGCGCAGCGCCTCGTCATCGCTCGCCACCTCCTCGATCCATTCGACGCCCGCGACGCAGTATTCGAGGTCCCAGTCCAGCGCGTGAATGCGGAAGCGCCGCTGGCCGGTCGTAATCAGGTTCATGCACCCGTCCGGGAAGCGGGTCGCGCCGGTGATATGCGCGGTGGTGCCGACCGGGTAGGTGAGGCATCTGCCCGGCACACCGGCCGCCGCGCCCGCGAGGACGACACCAAAATCGCGCGCCTCGCGCAGGCAGAGGTTAATCATCCGCTTGTAGCGCTCCTCGAAGACATGGAGCGGCAGCGTCATGCCGGGAAAGAGCACGAGGGAGAGCGGAAAGAGCGGCAATGTCGTCGTGCGGGAAGTCGTCATTCACTCGGTCCTTCACAGCGCGCAGCGGATCGGCCTACAACGGCTGCGGGCCGGTACGATTTAGTCTACCGACGCGCCGATCAATGTGCAACGATCAGTGCGATCCATCTATTCATCGTCTCAACGCTACCGGTATGTTACCCTGCGTCTATCGGAGTTGTGCAGGTACGACAGTGAAGGAGCATCGCCGAATGGACCCCCGGATCGACAAACTAGCCCAGGTGCTAATTGACTACTCGCTGGCGATCAAGGAGGGCGACTTCTTCGCCATCAACAGCCCGCCGATTGCCGCGCCGCTCGTCGAGGCGCTCTACGTCCGCGCGCTCGCTAAGGGTGCGTATCCGGTAACGTCCGTCACCCTCCCGAACCTCGCGGAGCTCTTTCTCAAGAATGCGTCGGATGACCAACTGCGGTGGGTTTCGCCCATTCAGAAACTGATTATCGAGCAGGCGGACGCGACCTTCAGCATCCTGGCGGACACGAACACGAAGATGCTGACGAACACCGACCCAGCCAAACAGATGCAGCGCGCGGGGGCGATGAATGCCCTGACCAAAACATACATGGAGCGCGCCGCCTCCGGGGCACTCCGCTGGTCGCTGACGCTCTACCCGACCGAGGCATTCGCGCAGGATGCCGAGATGTCGCTCGCGGAATACGAGGACTTCGTCTTCGGCGCGGGTCTGCTGCATGAGCCAGACCCGGTCGCCGCCTGGAAAAAGCAGGGCGCGGTGCAGCAGCGGCTAATCGACTGGCTGCACGGCAAGGATCAGGTGCATGTCACGGGCCCGGACACCGACCTGACGCTGTCGATCAAGGGTCGCACCTTCATCAACGCCGATGGGTCGCGGAATTTCCCAGATGGGGAGATATTCACCGGGCCGGTCGAGGATAGCATCAACGGCCACATTCATTTCTCGTACCCGGCCAATCTCGGCGGGCGCGAGATCGAGGATATTCGCCTCACCTTCACGGACGGTGTGGTCACGCAGGCGACCGCCGCACGCGGTCAGGATTACCTCGAAAAACTCCTCGACACCGATGCGGGCGCGCGCCGGGTCGGTGAATTCGCCTTCGGCACGAATTACGGCATCCGGCGGTTCACCAAGAATACCCTCTTTGACGAGAAGATCGGCGGCACGATCCACATGGCGCTCGGGCGCGCCTACCCGGAGACGGGCGGCAAGAATGAGTCGGCGATTCACACCGACATCGTCTGCGACCTCCGCGAGGGCGGCGAGATCACCGTGGACGGCCAAACGTTCGCCAAGGACGGCAAATTCGTCGTCTGAGCGCGGGGCGACGAAGCCTCACCCTCAACCCCTCTCCATCGCAGAGAGATCACGGCATGTTTGAGTTTCGTACGGCGATGGAGAGGGGAGCACAAGGTTCTACTTAATCTCCATCGTGTTCCGCTGGGTTGTCCGCAATCAGGCGCAGACGCTCCGGGGGCAACGAAACGGTCACTTCGTCGGTGACGGAGACGGGTGCATCGGCGGGCACGAGCACGGTGAGATCGATCCCGGCGGGGGATCGGAGTGTGATCTGCTGGTTCAGGCCGAGGTAAGTACGGCCAGTCACCCGGCAACGAACCGCGTTGATGCCACCGCACAGACGGATGTGTTCCGGTCGGATGCCAATGGTCCATCGCGCTCCCGGTTGGGCGTCTTCCGCGAGGCGCAAGGGGCCGAGCGCGGTTGCGGCGATGCCGTTCGCGATCGTCGCAGGGAAGAGATTGGTCATGCCGAAGAATCGCGCGACCGCTGTGGTGGCGGGCCGCTCATACAAATCGGGCGCGGCAGCGTATTGCTGCAAGCGGCCATCCGAGAGGAAGGCGATGCGATCGGCGAGCGTCATCGCCTCGTGGCGGTCGTGGGTGACGAGAACGGTGGTGATGCCCTTCTCGGCGTGCAGGCGGGCGATCAACTCTCGCATCTCGTCCCGTAGTGACGGGTCGAGATTGGAGAGCGGCTCGTCCAGCAGCCAGACGCGCGGATCGATGACGAGGGCGCGGGCGAGTGCAACGCGCTGCTGCTGCCCGCCGGAGAGTTGCCCGACGCGCCGACGCCCCAGGTCGGAAAGTTGTACCTGATCGAGCGCCGCCGCCACGCGCGCATCGATCACCGACCGCGACGCGCGGCGCATCCGCAGCCCGAAGCCGACATTGGCCGCGACATCGAGATGCGAGAAGAGCGTTGGCTGCTGGAAGACCATCACCGCGCCGCGCCGCTCGGGCGGGACGCGCGCGACCGGGACGCCGTCGAAGCAGATGTCGCCCGCGTCCGGCTCGATCAACCCGGCGATCATCCGCAGGGTCGTCGTCTTCCCGCAACCGGACGGGCCGAGCAAGGCGACGAGCGCGCCCGGTTCGACGCGCAGCGAGAGCTCCGCGACCGCCCATTTGTCCGCGAACACCTTCCCGAGCAAGTCGAGTTCGAGCGCGACGGGGGATGCCTGACTCGCAGGGTAGTCGCCCATACTCTTCACAGGCGCGCGCCTACTGCCGCCTGCCGTCCGCGCAGCAAGCGCGAGGCGCAGATGAGCGTCACAATCGCAGGGGCGACGAAGAGCAAGGCGAGCGCGGCGGCAATCGGATTGTCGCCGCTGCGGGTGAAGGTGTAGACGAGCAGCGGCAGCGTTTGCACTTTGCCGCCGCCGATAATCAGCGTCGAGGTGTACTGGCTCCACGAGACGAGGAAGGCGAACAAGCCGCCGACGGCGAGGCCGGGGCGTAACAGCGGCACGGTGACATGGATGAATGCCTGCCATGGTGTCGCGCCGAGCGAGCGCGCCTGCTCCTCCACCTGTTCGCCGAGATTCGCCGCCACGCCCGCGACCGAGACAATCACATACGGGAGCGCGGGCATCAGGTGCGCGAGCACGACGCCCTGCACGGTGTCGGCAAGCCGGAGATGGATGAAGACAATCTGAATGCCCATCGTCACGACCAGGCCGGGAACGATGAACGGCGCGAGCAGGAGCAACTCAATCGCCCGCTTGCCCCGGAATGTCACGCGCCCAATGGCGATGCCCGCCGGTGCGCCGATGACCACGGCGGCGGCGGTCGTCAGCAGCGCGACCGTCACGCTGCCAGTCAGGCCGGGCCGGACTTGCGTCGTCGGCGAGAAGACGTATCTCCACGCGCGACCACTCCACTGCGCGGGCAGGAGATCGGGCCACCGCCAGGCGAAGGCAGCCGACCAGATGATGAGCGGTACGACGGGCAGGATGGCAAGCAGCGTCCACAATGCCACGACCGCCGTTGGCCCGAGATGCAAGCATGATTGACGCTTGCCTAAAGCGGAATGTGCCCCTGTCGGCCCCCACCCCCGCCCCTCCGCCCGCAAGCGGGGGAGGGGTGCCTCGCGTATTGCGTTTTTGGCGGTGATTATGTCGCTCTCTCGCCAGATCAAACTCCCCTCCCCCGCATGGCGGGTGGAGCGGGTGCCCTTTGGGCAGGTGGGGTGGGGGCGTCCCAGTCGGACCAATCGCAACGCAACCCGCTCCAAGCCGCGCTGCACGAAAAGCGTCGGTGATTGCAGACGCGCCATATCGCTAACGCCCCCGCGCCAGAACGCGCCGCGAGAGCGCGCTGTAGGCGACAATGACCAGCGCCGCCAGCAACGCGATCACGACGCTGACGGCGAGCGCCTCGGGTCACTGATTGAGATCGACATCGTTGAACCGCTCGTATGCCCAGACCGGCAACGCCTTCGGATAGGTGCGCCCCATCACGTACGGCACCTCAAACGCGCCGAAGGTGAAGGCGAAGACGATCAGCGACGCGGAGAGCATCGCCGGGAGCAGCAGCGGCAGGAGCACATGCCGGAAGCGCTGCCAGGCGGACGCGCCGAGCGTGCGGGCCGCCTCTTCCGCCTGGTCTCCGATCCCCGCCAGCGCGGCGAGCAGGAGGAGCGTGATAAACGGCACCTCCTTCCAGACGTAGACGAGGATGATGCCGATGCCGAAGCGGTCGCCGACGAGCAGCGGAAACTGGCTGCGATCGCCGAGCACCCCAACCGCATTGAGCAGCCGCGCGATTAACCCGCTCTGCGCGACGAGGAAGGTGATGCCCACCGCGCCGACCAGATGCGGGATCGGCAGCGGCAGTTGGAAGAGCACCCGCACGAACCCGTCGCCGCGCAGCCGCCGGCGCAAGAGCAGCGCCATTCCCGTGCTGATGACCAGCGCAATGCCGGTGCTCGCCGCCGAAATCCGTAAGGAGACAAGGACTGCGGCGATCAAATCCGGGTCGTGGAGCACATCGCCGTAATGCCGCAGCGTCACTTCCCGCTCGCCGAGCAGCGGGAAAAACCCCAGGCTCTGTGCAAATGCGAACCCCACCCCGCCGACGAGAAAAAGCGCGATCACCGCGAGACTTGGCAAGAGGAGCAGCCACGCCACGGGCCGTCGTCTGCGACGAGGACTGAGGACTGAGGACTGAGGACTGAGTGCCACGGTTGCGCCATCCTAATCACTGCCTCAAAGCGGTTTAACTGGAACGCCGATACGCGCAGATCACATTATCTGGCACTCAGCACTCAGCACTCAGCACTTCCCTATTTCTTGAGGACGTTCGCCTGCCAGTCCTTTTCGATCCGGTCGACGTAGGCGGCGGGCAGTTCCGGCAGGGCATGCATCGCCAGTTCGGCGCTGGGGATCGTGGCGGCGTCGAGCGGGATGGCCTTGAGCGCGCCCCGGTCGGCATCCGAGAGTTTGCTCGCGTCGAGGACCGTCGAGTCGCCGGACAGGGTCTGTTTCGCCTTCTCGATCTGCGCCGCAGGCGATTCGAGGAAGTTGGCGAGTACGAGCGCGGCTTCCTTGTTCTTCGCATTGAACGGGATCGTGATGTAACTGGTATTGGCGATCGTGCCGGCGTCAAGATAGAACGTCCGCGTCGTTTTCGGGAACTTGCCGGTGGCGATGCCGACCGAGCCCGCCGTCGGGCTGTAATTCATCGTGAAGTTCACTTCGCCATCGGCATAGAGTTGATCGAGTTTGGGCGCACCCTCCGGGTACGTCGCGCCCTTCTGCCAGAGATTCGGCTTGATGCGATTGAGATAGTCCCACGCGGCGGGCGATTTCGCGGCGTAGACCTGCTCGTTGAACGCCGCGCCGTACTGCTGCCAGCCGCCCGTCGTCTCGTAGAGGACATGGCGTACGAGCACGCTGCCGGTGAAGTCGGGCGGCGCGGGGTAAGTGAACTTGCCCGGATTCGCCTTCAGATATTCTTCCAGCGCTTTGAATGACTTCGGTGGCATTGGCACCTTCGCGCTGTCATAGACGAAGACGAACTGCGCGCGCGCCCGGGGCACTTCGCGGTCATTGACCGGGATGCCGAAGTCGTTCATGACGTTCGGCTCGTCCCAGTTGATCAGTTTCGCATTTGGCAGGCCGCGCGCCCAGCCGGTGAAGAGGACGTTGCCCTCCGCCATCGTGCGGAAGTTCTCGCCGTTGATCCAGATCATGTCCACCGAGCCGTCGGTCGTCTTGCCCGCCTGCTTCTCGGCCAGCACCTTATTGACCGCTTCGACGGTGTCGGTGACCGGGGTGCGCGTGACGGTGACGCCGAACTGCTGCTGCATCTGCGGGATGACGTACTTGTCGAGGTAATCGTTCGTCGTCTGGCTACCGCCGTAGAGGAACCAGTTCGCCGTGCCGCCCTTCGCCTTGGCGAGAATCTGATCCCAGGTCATGCCATTGATCTGCCCGCTGCCGAGGGTCACGGCGCCGGAGCCGACCGTACCGCCTGTCGCCGTACCGCGCACCACCGAACTGACCGGGGCGGTCGCCGCCGGTGCGCTCGTGGCGACGGCGGGCGCGGATGTGGCGGCGGGTCTCGGCGTATCCGTCGCGGCGCCGGAGCCACCACATGCGGCGAGTAGCGCGGCAGCGGCGCTGGCAGCACTACCGACGAGGAACGTTCGACGGGTGACGGCAGGCAGGGGCGCGCGCGGCATGGCTCAAGCACCTTTCTGTACATTCCAGGATCGCGTCGTGCAGGGCGAGCATACGATAGCCGATTTCCATCCATCCGTGAAGGAAGTACGCACGCCGGGCGAAATCGGATGTACGAATGCGTGAACATGGTGGTGGCGGGCTTTCGCCCAATACAGTTCAGTTTAGGGTGGCATTGATGGTAGGGGCACCTCTCGTGGGTGCCCTCCCCGACCGATCCAGGAATCAGGGAGGGCACCCACGAGGGGTGCCCCTACAGATCGGGCCGGCGGCGCGATGGGCTATCTGAACCGCATTGGGCTAAATCCCGCCACCACCGGACAAATCGTTTACCCGGCCCTCCCGCCTTGCACGATCAATTGTTCACCCACATGAAGGACGCGGACGGGCACACGCGGGCCATCGCTCGTCACGTACCGGACGAGCGCGTCCGGATATTCGTTGTTGCCCACGAAGCCGTCGTGGTGGTAGGGCACGAACAGGTCCGCGTGCGCCGCGTGCGCGACCTGCGCCGCCTCGCGGTAGGTGAAGTTGCCGATCATGCCGTGCTGCTCGCGGAACCAGTCGCGCCCATTGATCGGCAGCAGCATCAGATCAAAACGCGGCCAGCGCGCCAGCCGTTCGAGGAAGCCGCGATAGCCGTTGTTGTCCCCGGCGTGGTAGATCGTCAGCCCGTCGCATTCGAGGACAAAGCCGATGAAGCGTTCTGCGTCGCGCTTCTCTGCCGGTGCCTGGGCGGGGATGGCCGCGTAGTACGCCTCCTCGTCCTGGGTATACCGCGTTTCGGTGAAGAAGCCGTAATGCGTCGAGGGAATGGCGGTGATGCGCACACCCCGCACCGTGGCGGACTCGTCGCCCCGCAGCAGGACGGTGCGCTCCTCGGCGCCACCGAGCCGCCGGACGAGCGATTCCGCGCCGCGCGGGGCGATCCAGGTTGCCTGCGGCGAACGCTCCATGATAATCGGGTCCGCATCGACATCGATGTGGTCGCCGTGATCGTGGGAGGTGAGCAGGATGTCGCAGTGCGCCACGAGGTGCGGGTCGAGCGGAATCGGGTAGGCACGCGTCGAACCGCCGAGATCGGAAAGCCACGGGTCGATGTAGCAAACTGTCCCGGACGAGAATTTGACGATAAACCCGGCCTGACCGATGAACCAAACGGCACACGACCCCGCCGCCGGTGTGCAGCGGTCAATATCCGCAATGATGTCCCGGCGGCGCCTAGCACAAGCGTCGTCAATGGCATCGTATGTCCTCTCCTCCTATTGATATTACCGCTTCGCGCCCCGCACACAGGCTGAGATGATGCGGCAGTTATTCGTTCGGCTCGGAGGACTCCTCGTCGTCATCATCCCAGTTGTCGTCCGCATCATCGGCATCGCTGAGGAGCCAGACGCAGGCGATGGCCAGTGCGTCCTCCTGCCCGAAGCCACCGGATTTCGTCACGAGCGGCACCCCGGCGAGGCTGCCGTCCTCCATCACGGAGCAGGGTATCCCCGGCATCACTTCGTCCACCACGCGCAACACATGGGTTCTCGCTGCCTGGCAGACGGCGAGCGCGGTCGCCCCGCCCGTCGTCACGATGCCGCAGAGGTCGTCGCCGCGCGCGACCGCTACGTCAACGACGAGCCGCGCCAGGCCGGTCAACATCGCATCGCTGACCGATGTCTCCGGCGGCAGGGTGAGCGCCAGCACGACGACCGGGAAGGCATCCAGCGCCTTGTGCGCCGTTGCGATTGTGTCAGCCATCGCGTCATGTGGGACGGCGATGACCGCGACATCATCGGCGTCGCGCAAGTAGGCGAGTTGCGCCTGCGTCATCGGGTTGCGCGTGCCGACCACGACGAGCACAGGGCCGTCCCGCTCCGCCCATGCCTCGTCCTCGTCGTCAGGGTTCGCCGTCTCCCAGCACCAAAAGGGAGCGATGTAGCGCGCCAGCCCCGCCGACCCGGCGACCATTGCCAACTCGGTGGAGGCCGCGTACTCCGCGAGGGTCCAGAGGTCGTCGTCGCGCTCGGCGTCCGCGAGGAGCAGCGCGACGGTATCGACAAGGAGGCCGGGCGAAATGGCGATTGCGGTCATGCTGGAGCGGATCGCCCGCAGCGGGATATGGCCGACCGAGGCGATGGCTGTCTCGCCGAGGCGGGCCATGCCGTCGACAATCGCCGTATCCTCGCGCCGCACCCAGCCGCCGAGGACGGTGCGGCCCTGTTCGGGGAAGGCGGGCGCGACGAGCACGTATGGCACGCCGAACTGCATCGCCGCCGCCTCGATGATCCCGCCCGGTGCGCCGCGCAAGGTGCTGTCCACCTTGACATAGAGCCGGTGCGCCCCCGCCGACCGGAGCCGTTCGACCGCGTCACGGGTGCGCGCGGCGGCGATAGTTGGTAGCACGCGCCGGGACTCGGTCGTCACAGCGATCACGTCCCACCCCTCCGGCAGCGTTTCCGTGCCGGTATCGAGGATGACCGCCGTGCGCGCGCCGGCCCGGCGGAACTGCGCCGCCGCGTCGCACGCGCCCGTCAGATCGTCCGCCACGACGGCAACGAGGCCCGTTGGCGAGCCGAACCGCCTCATTCGGCGAAGAGGAGCGCGTCCGGGCTCTCCGCCACCGTTAGATGCTCCCGCCCACGCAGTTCGTCGCGCAGCGCGGGCGAAACCCAGAGTTCGCGCACGTCGTGCGTGTTGCGGATGCGTGCGAGGCGGACGTTCTCGAAATCGCTGCGGCCGCACATGAAGATGGCGGCCTGCACGGTCTGCCGCATCGTCGGGAAGACCATCGGCATCTTCGCCCGCTGCGGCCCGCCGAGCCCGGAGGTCGCGGCGTTGATGTACATCGCGCGCCAGTCGATCTGTTCCACCAATGAGGCCGGGATACAGTCCGCGAAGCCGATGCCGACCGCATTGCCGTGCGACGTATCGGTGACATCGAGGACCGCGATGATGCTGATGTCGGGCCGCTTGAACTCGGGCACGGTATGAATCATCATCCGCCCGATGACAACCGAGTCGAGGCCACTGCCGGAAATGTCCTTGCCCAATTCATCGACGATCAGCACGTCCAGTTGGTCAATCGGGATGCGCGGATGCAACGCTTTTGCCCGTTCGAGCAATGCGGCCTCCACCGGGCCGCCGATGTCGTCAGGCTGGACACCGCGCATCTCCCCATGCGTCCCGGCCGCGTTCTCGATGATGGCGATGCCACCGATGATGTGAGCGGCGCGGATCGTCTCCTTCGCCACAATCGGGATCAGCCGCGCCAGTTCCTGCGGCCCGCTCCGGTGGAAGACCGCCGCACCGCGCGGCCCGCCGAGCCCGATAGCGCACATCTTCGCCAGGCCACTCTCGATGGTGCCGCGAATGTCGGTGTGCGCCTTGACGCGATTGACGACGAGAATGGCGTCCGCCGCCAGTGCGCTCGCATTCACCCAGACCGGCACACGTCCCTCGACCGTCGCGACACGCTCAGTCTCGGCGCTAGTGACGACCGGTGCGTCCATCGACTCCTCGTCGATGCCGTAGCCGGTGAGGACCTCACGCTGGCCCTCGGCGGTCGCGCCGCCGTGCGAGCCCATCGCCGCGATCACGAACGGCTCGCCGCCCTGCTCGCGGACGGCGACAATCGCCTCGCGCAGCGTCGGTACGATCTGGTCGATGCCGCGACTGCCCGCGCAGACGCCGACGCGCATCCCCGGCTGGATGCGCTCCAGCGCGCCGGATTCCGCGAGCGAGCGCCGCACCGCCGCGCGGATGTCCCCGATCAGCGGCTGCGGAGAGCGATCATACACGGCGTAGACGGGCGGCAGCGGGATGTCATCGAGGTAATCGCCGAGGTCGGCGCCGACGCCGACACCGGGTAAGACATGCGGTCGGATCATCGCGGTCGTTCCTTTCGCGAAGGGCGGATCGTTGGTGCCGCTATCGTATCATCCCGCTACGACGCCCGCCATGCCGGGGAAGCCTAACCCCCTGCCCCCTCCCGACGCGGGAAGGGGCAGGGGTTAGGCTTCTCCACCGAAAGCGAGAATGTATACGCAACAACGACGCTCCGGCAAGGGTTTCGCTCTATGGAATCCGGTGGTAGGCTTACGTCGCGCGAGTATTCACGCCCGCGCGGCGGGTGGACACGAAGAATGGAGCGCGTGGCGATGAGCACGAACCGGGAATCTGCCCATGCGACCGTCATATCACCCCCGCGCACCCATGCCGTTACCTCCGTCCCCCCGCTCGCACGCATCCGCCAGAAACTCTCGCCCCTACATCTCGACGACGTGCCTGGCACGATCCGCGCCGGTATCGCCGCGCTCGGCGACATCCCACAGATCAAGCCCGGCGCGAAAATCGCCGTCACCGGCGGGAGCCGTGGTATTGCGGATATCGCACCGATCCTCCGCACCGTCGTCGAGGAACTGAAGGCGCGCGGCGCGCAGCCGTTCCTCATCCCCGCGATGGGCTCGCATGGCGGCGCGACCGTCGAGGGTCAGATCGAGATGATGGCCGGCTATGGGATGACCGAGGAAACGCTCGGCTGCCCGGTGCGGGCGACGATGGACGTTGTCGAGATCGGCAAAACGGAGCGGGGCATCACCGTCTACTACGACCGGATGGCGAGCGAGGCGGACGGCGTGATTGTCGTCAACCGCGTCAAGGCGCACACCGCGTTCCGCGGCGAGGTCGAGAGCGGCGTCGCCAAGATGATCGCCGTCGGCATGGGCAAGCGGCATGGCGCGGAGCAGATGCACTCGGTCGGCCTCGGCACGCACATCACGGACGCCGCCGCCATCACTATTGCGCAGGCAAACATCCTCGCCGGTATCCACATCGTCGAGAATGCCTACGAGCAGGTACACACCATCCGCGTCAGCCGCCCGGACAAGATTATCGCGACGGACGCCACACTGCTGAAGATCGCGAACACCCTGCTGCCGCGCGTGCCGTTCGATCAACTGGACGTGTTGATTATCGACACGATGGGCAAGAACATCAGCGGCACGGGCATGGACCCGAACATCATCGGCATGTGGCGGCGCTTCGGCGGCCCAAAGGTGCCGGACTTCACGCGCATCGTCGTCTTGAACCTGACGCCCGAAACACACGGCAATGCGATGGGCATCGGCTTCGCCGACTTCACGACGCGGCGCGTCTTCGAGCAGATCGACCATCACGCCCTGATGATGAACGCGATCACCGCTGAGTCGATCATGGCGGGGAAGATCCCGCTCATCCGCGAGAACGATGTGGATGCCATCGAGTGGGCGATTCGCTCCGCCCTGCGCGGCGTGGAGCGCGCGCCGCGCATCGCGCGCATCCATAGCACCTTGCACCTCGACACCCTCGCCGTCTCCCCCGCCCTGCTGGATGAGGTGCGCGGGGACGGTGGCCTTGAAATCGTCGGTACATTGGAACCGCTCGTAGCGGATGCGAGCGGCCATCTGGTTGGATTATTGGCGGCGC
>JBPCMC010000331.1:0-3552 GCA_051002645.1 Thermomicrobiales bacterium | reverse complement strand
AAGCCCGACCCCGCAACGAATGGGGACGGGGCGACCGGTCACACCACTGCCGGTCCCTGCGATCCGAGAAGAAGTGGTGGGCGATACTGGGCTCGAACCAGTGACCTCCACGATGTCAACGTGGCGCTCTAACCAACTGAGCTAATCGCCCTTCGCCTCGTGCCCGGTAGGATAACACGGTGCGGAACGACGCGCAAGGGCGATTTCAGTCGTAATTGAACAGATCGTCAACCGCGATTTGCCAGCTAGGAAGCACCGGATTGGCGTTTGCCATATCGCCACGCCGAAAGATCGTTGGCGTATCAGGCGCCACTCGACGATACGCGGTCACAGTCTCGGTGTCCGGGTCAACATCCCAGACAACCTCGGCGCCTGCGGCGAAATAGTCGGCACGCTTCCTCGCATATTCTCGATCCGCAGCAGGGCCGTGGTCGTGTTCGGAGCGCACTTCGGCAGCGAACAGGGGTGCGCCATTGACGAAACGCTTCCCGCCCCGCGTATACGAAAATGATGCATCAGGGCTGAACGATTTTCGGTTTGGGAGATCGACAACGTACGCGACGCCATCAGTCCTCGCACGCCCTTCAGGGTGTTCGCGCGCATACTCTCGGAGGCTTGCAAAAATCTCGCCAGCGGTGAAATTTGGGTCATCACCGGTGGACATCAATTTTACCAGCCTTCCGTCGACAATTTCATAGGTGCCGTCATCCGGAGCGTTGTAGAGGTCTTCGATAGTTGCTTCGGTCTTTGTCTGCATGGCGGGCTCCTTTGCTGCGTACAGTATAGCGGATGCGGCTATCTCATGCCTGCGGTACACTGGCCGTGTCGAGTCGGGGCCAAGCGGAACGGAGGCAAGAATGTCACTCGCAGGCGTGAAGATCGCGGCACTCGTTGAGGCCGAATTTGAAGACCTTGAACTCCTCTATCCCGTGATGCGCTTCCAGGAGGAAGGCGCGGAGGTGACGATCATCGGGACGGGGAGCGCAGAGACGTACAAAGGCAAGCATGGTCTGCCCATCACGGCCGATACGACCGCCGACAAGGTTAATGCGGATGACTTCGCCGCGATCATCATTCCCGGCGGCTGGGCGCCGGACCGCTTGCGTCGCTCCGAGGCGGTGCTTGACTTCGTGCGCGCCTTTGATAGCGCGGGCAAGACAGTCGGGATGGTCTGCCATGCGGGGTGGGTCGGCGCGTCCGCCGGTATCCTGCGCGGACGGCGAATTGCCGGGACGCGGGCGATCAAGGATGACGTCAATAACGCGGGCGGCGAGTGGGTCGATGTCGCGGCGATCCGGGACGGCAATCTCGTTACCGGGCGCGTCGTCGCCGACATTCCTGCCTGGACAAAAGAACTCGTCGCGGCGGTCTACGAGCAAGTCGGCGCGGCGCAGCCCGTCGGCGCGCACTAGCAACATGTCGCATGGCAACCTGATTGGAGAAAACCACCAATGCTGCCCAGAGGGCACCCGCAAGAATCACCAAGGACACCAAGAGGGAATCCACCCGTTTTCTCTTGGTGTCTTGGTGGTTAACGTTTCTTCTCCGGGGGTCGGATGAGCGAGACGTTCGTCGCGCGGGATCGCATGGTATCGCGGCCTGCGTACAGCGTGCTCGTCTATGGGGCGGGCGCGGTGGGCTCCTTTCTCGCGGCGCGGTTGGGGTTGACCGGGGCGGATGTGACGCTGCTCGGTCGTCCGGCGGCGGTCGAGTCTTTAATGAGTACCGGCGTCGCGCTGGAATCCGGGGGTAGAACATTCGTCGCGCTGGTTCGTGCGGTCGCGAGCGTTGACGCGATCCGCACGCCGCCCGATCTCGTGCTGCTCGCGGTGAAGTCGCATGACACCGCAGCCGCGTTCCCGGACCTGAAGCGGCTGGCGGAGATGGGCGCGACGGTCTGCACGATGCAGAACGGCGTCGGCAACGAAGCGGCGCTGGTCGACGCGCTCGGCGCGGCGCATGTGCTGAGCGGCGCGATCACGATCAGCGTGAGCATGACGGAGCCGGGTCTGGTCGCGCAGCATACCGGCGAGGGCGGCGTCGCCTTCGCACCCGTGCCGGGCGGACCGACGCCGGGCTCCGTGCTGGCGATCTTCGATGAAACGGGGCTTCCCGCCGTCGGGGTCGCCTCGTATCACGATCTCAAGTGGTCGAAACTGCTGCTCAATCTGCTCGCCAATGCGCAGGCCGCCATTCTCGACACGGACGCTGCGACGATTGCGGGCGATCCCGCGCTCTTCGGCATCGAGCAGCGCGCCTTCCGCGAGGCGTTGCGGGTGATGCGGCGCGTCCCGGCGCAGCCGATCGCCCTGCCCGGCTACGATGTGCCGAAACTGGCGCTGGCGATGCGCCTGCCGCGCCCCGTCGCGTGGCGGCTGCTCAAGGAACGGATCGGCGGCGGGCGGGGGGAGAAACGCCCGTCACTCGCCCTCGACCTGGCACGCGGCAAGCGCGAAACGGAAGTGGACTGGCTCAATGGCGCGGTGGAGCAGGCTGCCCGTGCGTATGGCCTCCGCGCGCCCGTCAACGCGACGCTCGCCGCCCTCGTGCGGCAACTGGCGGCCGACCCCGGTGCGTGTCCGCCCGTTAGCGAGCGGCGCGCATGGCTCCAACGGTCGCTCCGGGAGCGCGGCGTCCGCGTGCGGCTGGTATGAGCGCGAAGCCGCCGGAGCAGGAGAGTGTCGCGCGGCAGGGCTGCTTCATCAGCGGCGTCTGCGCCGTCCTCACGCTGATTCTCTTGCGTGCATTGCTCTTCCGTTTGCCGCCGCTTGGCATGATCGTTCTCGCGGGACTGCTCTGGCTCGGGTTTCTCGTCATTTATATGCGCGTGGTCGGCGGTCGCCGTTCCCGATAGGCGTGACGCTCAATCCGCCGCGACTTCCTCGCGGACTGGGAATGGAATGGATGCCGCCGCTTCCATCAGTGCGGTGGCGGCGAGGCGGCCGCTGGCGACGGCGCCCTCCATGCTGTCGTAGAAGTCCTGCGTCGTGTAGCCCCCCGCGAGGAAGAGATTGGCGATTGGCGTCGCCTGCGTCGGGCGTAGGTGGTCGATGCCCGGTTTCGGCCAGTAGACGGACTGCGGGATGCGCACGATCGTGCTCTTGACGATGCGTGCCGGGGGCGCGGTCGCGGGGAAGGTCGAGTCGAGATTCGCTTTGACGCGCCGGACGATTTCTTCATCCGGCAGGTCCATCAGGTCGCGCGCGGGGGCGACACAGAACTCCATCCGGCTCTTCCCGCCGCACGCATAGGACGGTGTCGTGTTCGCAAGATCGGCGTAGACGGGGATACGGCCATCGGGATTGAAGAGGATATTATCGACGTGCGTCACCTGGCGGTCGAACCAGAGTTGCAGCGTAATCACCGGCACACCCTCAAACTGGCTGAGTCCCGCGAAGAACCGCTCGTCGCGCCGCCACTGGCCGGGGATGAGGCGGTTCAATTTGTGCACCGGCAGCGCGAGCAGGTACCAGTCACCGCGCACGACCTCGCCGCTGGCGAGTGCCAGGCCGGTTATCCGCCTACCGGGTCCGTCATGGATGGCGCGGATCG
>JBPCMC010000330.1:0-6042 GCA_051002645.1 Thermomicrobiales bacterium | reverse complement strand
GCAAGCTAACTGTTCTGTAAGCGGCGGATAATCGGTCGATTCCGAGCGATGAGCCGCTTGACTTCTTCATAACGCGCAGTTTGTTCCAAAGTAAGAACGCCTTCTGAACGATAGTGTTCGACTTTTTTGAGCCGTTCTTCCTCAAGCGGCCACTCTTCAATAAAGTCCAGTTGTTCGAGCAAATCCCAATTATCAATCTCTGCCTCGACTTCGGGCAGACGCCCCCACTGCCACTCAAGGAGGCTAAGCATCCGATCAATATATTGCTGCACACTACTCGCTACTTGAGCCATTGAGCATCTTCCGGGATGGAAATCGTATCTACACCGCTCGCTTGGTATCCAGAGACGATTCTACCACGATCGGCGGAATAGATGATGAAGACGAAAGGGAGACTCCCTATCCCGCGACGCGTTATCGGCATCGTATTCGGCGCGAGAATAGATGCCAGATTGCCGCCGCGCCGTTGATAAACGCAGAGCCGGGCTGCGAAATGTCGCACGGCACGCCGCAGGTCACTGAGATATTCGTGTCGATCGGTTCCTTCAGTCCATTGCTGTTCGTCAACGACCCTCTGGAATAGATGCAAAAGCCAGACATTTTCGCGATTGCTCAGCGTATGTCCTTGGTAGGTCAGGCCCCGATAGTCCACAGGGACAGAAACAATCTGTTGATTGAAAGGCGTGCTTGCCATCCGATCAACGATCTGCACGATTTCATCGTCCGATGCCGGGCGGCGCGTGCGGATGAGGTCACGGATGAGCGCATCCACCGGATGCTGGCTCAGCCGCTCGTCTCCCTGATCTGGATTATCGCCGCCCGAATCGTCCGCCACGATGCGCTCCCGCTCAGGTTCTGATGCGTTCCTTTACCGGCGCAGGCGCATCCCCTGGCCGGAGAGGACGGCGTCGAGTTCGGCGCGGGAGACGACGCAGAAGTCGCCGGGGACGGTGTGCTTCAAGGCGGCCATCGCGTCGCCCATCGCGACGGCCTGCTCCTCGTCGTCGGTGGTCAGCAGGCCGTAGAGGAAGCCCGCGCCGTAGGCATCGCCCGCGCCGATCGGGTCGAGCGGCTGGAACTCCGCGCCGGGGCTGGTGAAGACGCCGCGATCGGTTGCTACGACGCTTCGCCGCGCCTGCATCCCGCTCGCCGCATTGCCCCGCCGCTTGCCGACGCTCGCTACCGGCACGCCAAACTCCGCGCGCAGCCATTGGGCGAGCTCCGCCGGTTTGCCCGTCGCGCCGAAGATGATCTTCAGGTCGCTGCTGCCGGTGAGGATGACATCCACTTGTGGCAGCAACTCGCGCAGGCAGGCGGCGGCTTCCTCGGGCGTCCAGAGTTTCGAGCGGTAGTTGAGGTCGCACGAGACGGCGCAGCCCGCCTCCTTCGCCGCCGCGACCGCCGCGAAGGTGAGCGCACGGCAACTCGCCGAGAGCGCGGGCGTGATGCCGGTGATATGCAGGACGCGCGTCTGCCGCAGGAGCGCCGGCCAGTCCCAATCGTCCGGGCCCATTGTCGAGGCGGCGGAGTTGCGGCGGTCGTAGACGATCTCGCCCGCACGCGGCACCGCGCCCGATTCCAGGAAGAAGAGGCCGAGGCGCGAGTCCGCCGCGTCCGTCCAGATGATGTGGCGGGTGTCCACGCCATGGACGCGCGCCTGATTGCCGAGGATGTGGCCGAGCGCGGTGTCGGGGAGTTTGGAGAGCCACGCCGTGCGCGCGCCGATCCGGCTCATCGCCACGGCGACATTCAGTTCCGCCCCGCCGACCGCGATATCGAGCGAAATCGTCTGCTCAATGCGCAGCCCGTTCGGCGGCGTGAAGCGCAGCATCGCCTCGCCGACGCTGAGCAGATCGTACGGTCGCCCCTCCGCCCCCGGCAACAGCGACACACTGCGCACCTGCGGCGCGTCTTCGCTCGCATCCCCCATCTCGCTCAGATCCCGATTATCCCACTCGTCCTGCACGCCCCTACCTCCTCTATCGTCCATCGTTCCCCGTGAAACCGTAGCATAGACGACAGAGATTAACCACAGAGGCACAGAGGAAACAAAGAGGGAAAGAGAAGATGAGCCTCTTTCTCTTCTTCGTGTTTTCTCTGTGTTCTCTGTGCCTCTGTGGTTCAAATCCCCGTCAGTCGATCGCTTTACGGAGGAAGCCGCGCACGCCGAGGAGGGTGAAGAGGGCGAGGAAGGCGACCTGACCGAGCAGGAGGTAAGCGGTCGCCATGTGCGGCGACTGCGGGACGAGAGCGGCGCGGAAGCCTTCGCTGGCGTAGGTCAACGGGCTGAAGCAGGTGACGACCTGGAACCAGCGGAGCGACTTCAGGCCCGCCCACGGATAGTAGACGCAGCCGGTGAAGAGGAGCGGCGTGAGGATCAGCGAGAACATCAGGCCGATCTGGCTCGGCTGCACAAACGTCCCGAGCGTCAGGCCAAGCGCCGCGCCGCCCAATGCGCCAAGCAGCGCGACGACCGCGAGCAGGCCGAGGTGTCCGGTACTCACCCTGAAGGCGCCGCCGAGAATCAGGCGGCCGAGCGGAAAGATCATCGCGCCTGCGACGAGGCCCCGGATGGCAGCGAAGACGATTTTCTGGATCGCCACCATCCAGACGGGCAAAGGCGAGAGCAGGCGATCCTCGATCTCCTTAGTGAAGCCGAATTCCAGCGTTAGAGGGAGTGAGACGGCCTGCATCGCCGTCAGCATCGTCGTCAGGCCGATGATGCCGGGGAGCAGGAGGGTGCTATAGCCGCCTTGCGCCGCGCCGATCTTCGGCAGCACCTTGCCGAAGATGAAGAGGAAGAAGAGCGGCTGCATGAAAGTCTGGGCGAGGAAGGCGGGCCACTCGCGCAGCGTCACCCAGATGTCGCGCCACAAGAGATTCACAAAGGCGGTGGCGACCATCCGCGTGCGGTTCGGGAGCGCGGCGGGCGCGTGACCCGGCGCGAGCGTGATCGTACTCAATCGCGTAACCCCTTTCCGGTCAAATGGATGAAGACATCTTCCAGGCTCGGCTGCGCGAGATGGAGATCGGCCAATTCGAGCCCACCGTCGATGACGACCTGCGCCGCGCGGACCGCCAGTTCACCGGCGCGCTCGGCGTAGAGCCGGAGCAATGGCTCGTCGCCGCCGGGCGCGGGCATCGGCGGCATCCCACCGGGCATCCCCGGCCCGCCACCGGGGCCACCCTTGCCCCGCCCGCGCCCGCCGCCGAAGCCGCCGCCACCCATCCTCGCGGCGACCCACGGCGGCGGGCCGCCCGCGCCTTCGCCCTGCGGCCGCGCCGTCGTCCATTCCGCCGCCGTCACGCCCGGCAGTGTCTGCACCGTCGCGAGAATAGATGCCTTCGTCTCGTCGCTCACAGCGACATCTCCCCGTGCGTGAACGCGCAGTTCGACGCGCGTCCCGGCGGGTACGAGGCGGCGGAGATCGCGCGGCGTGTCCAGCGCGAGGATTTTGCCGTGATCCATGATCGCGACGCGATGACAGAGCTTCTCCGCCTCCTCCATGTCATGCGTCGTGAGCAGGACGGTCAGGCCGTTGCGGTTGAGCGTCTCAATCGTCTCCCACAAGAAGAGGCGCGCCTGCGGGTCGAGCCCCGTCGTCGGTTCGTCGAGGAAGAGGAGGTCCGGCGCGTGCATCAGGGCGCGGGCGATCAACAGTCGCTGCGCCATGCCGCCGCTATAGCGGTCCACCTTCTCCTTTGCGCGGTCGGCGAGGCCGAACTGGGTGAGCAGATTGATCGCCCGCTCCTGCCGCTCCTGCCGCCCGTAGCCGAAGTAGGCGGCATGGAAGGTGAGATTCTCGATGGCGGTCAGCGAGCGGTCGAGATTGTTCATCTGCGGCACGACCGCGATGTGGGGCTTGACCGCGACCGGGTCCCGCACCACATCGACGCCCGAGACGAGCGCGCGGCCACCGGTTGGTCGGACGCGCGTGGTGAGGATGCCGATCGTCGTCGTCTTGCCCGCGCCGTTCGGGCCGAGCAACCCGAAGATTTCGCCCCGCCGCACGGTGAAGTTGATGCCGTCCACCGCCTTGACGGGCCGACCGGGGTACTGCTTCTCCAGCCCCTCCACCGCCATCATCGTCTCGGCGGCGCTTGGCGCCATTGGCGCGGGTGCGGCCGAGGCTGCGGGTGGGAACGTCATTTGCACCATGGTCGCCGTACCTTTCTCGGTTCTTTGCTGCCCCGTCATGCTCATACGCACGCTACCAAAGAGCGGGATAGATGCCGCTCGCCGCGCCATCACGCAATACCAGGAATCGCCATACAGCAATCTCGGATTTACAACACTGCATATGGCCTGTTAAGCATTCGGACGGTCATTCCCGGTGGTGTCGCGCTCATTCGATAACGTTCCGGGAAGTGTACGCAGCATCGTCATCGACGCGCACGGCCATAGAGTAATTGCTCTCCAGTTGTCGAGGGATGACGAAGGAGAACGACCCTACCGATAGGTTGAGCATAGGGCCGACGAAACGACCGCGCAAGGCGGTGTCGGATGGCGCTGTCGATCTTCTTGCGCGCGGCGGTGCGCGTCACCGCCGCTGCGAGCAAGGGGGATAATTCGTGGATTCGACGGACAGAGGCCGGAGCATGGAACCCTTGGAAGGATGTACATCCGTGGCAGCGCGTATCCAATGCTGAGCAACCGCCGGTCGGCAGGCTGCTCGCTTGGCCCGCGATGGAACGCCTACAGCGCCGGAGTCTCCGGGGGTGGATTAGCCGGTACCGCATGGGGGTGCCAGCCACCAGCATGGGTACGCCCTCTCTTGCATGTGGTTCGGGGTCGCCGCGCCCGCTTACTCCCCGGACGTGATGTCGTGCAGATGACCGAGCACATGGTCCACCGCGACCCAGCGCAACACGTCGGCGAGCGGCCCCTCGATCCCGCCCGCCGAGCGAATCGCCACTGCGAGCAGCGGCTCGTCGATCGCCTCCACTGCACCGATCGTCGCGGCGCGGTTGCGCGCGAACTCGTCGATGAGATCATCAATAGGGATGCCCGCGCGCTTGGCGACCTGCCGGGCGTTGTACCCATCGATGCCGCCGGACAAAGATGGCGCCGCCTCCGTGTCGCCCGGCGCTCCCTGCTGCCCGGTCTGGTGTGCCGTCGCTTGTCGCGCCAGGTCGATGAGGCGCGGGTACGTCCACTCGATCGCGGCCAGATGCGCGACAACCTCGCGCCCGTTCCACCCGCCCGCGTAGCAGACGCGCGCGAGCGATTCCGGCGGGAGGGCGCGCAACGTCGCCACCGCCTCATCGCCGCTCGCGCGCAATGCCGCGAGGAGCGCCATTTTCGTCGGGTTCTCTGGTGCCATCACCGTCTCCTCCTATCCTTCCGAGCGCGAAATCGAGCCGTCGCGAGCCTGCTCCAACCGATGGAGATACCAATCCGGGAATGCGTATTCTTGCGCCGCGACGAGCAGGTCGTCGAGATAGTCGGTCGCCGCCGGCGCGGGCTCCAGCGGCGGCGCGATGTAGCATAACGCCGGCCGCCAGTCGCCTGCCCGCGTCTGGACAAGGACGGCGTCCGGATGATACGCATCGCCCGCCGTGCCCGGTAAATGGCTGTAGAGGCGGCCCAATTCGTGGTGCGTGAGGCGGGCAAGGATGCCGTAGACGCACGCGTTTTCGTCGGGCACGAGGTTGCTGAGCAGCTGCATGCGGATGGCGAAACCCGGCAGTCGCGACACCTCGGCCTCGCCGAGCGTGACTCCCTGTCGCGCGAGCACGGTACGATTCATGAATGACCCGTAGAAGAACGTCCAGACTGCCGCTTCCGCCATGTATTCACCCCCGCCCCGTGACCGTCGTCAGGTGCGGCCCAGGCTGGATCGTCACGCGGTCCGCCGCCCGCTCCGCATCGATGAACGAGGACCAGGGGTACGCGAACCCGGTCTGGTCGGGCGGCTTGACGTTGTGTTTGCCGATGCGTGCTTCGATGACGAGGTGGTAGACATTGGGGACGGCGACATCGCGATCCGGCATCGGCATATAGTCCACGCCGGGGGCTAACTGCGGCGCGTGGTGGAGGTC
>JBPCMC010000329.1:0-3498 GCA_051002645.1 Thermomicrobiales bacterium | reverse complement strand
CTGTCGGGGGGGAGGCACCGATTGGTGGAGGGGGGGTGTGTCGCGGTTTAGCCCGACGAAGCTTTGCGACAGAGGGCCAAACCCCGCCACCGAGAATTGAATGGGAGAGCGAGGAGCAGTATTGTCTCCGCTCCTCGCTCTCCCATTCACCTTGCGTATGATGTGGTTCCGTCATCTCCGTGTTGCGGTACGGCGGCGCATGACGAGTGCGATACCGGCAACCAGCAGCACCATGCCAGCACCTAGAATAGCGATCCCAACCGCGCTCGCGTTCGTGGCACGCGCTTCGCCCGTCTTCGGGAGGGTCGTCGGGGCGCTCGTCGCGGCGGTGCCGCCACCCGTTCCGGTCGCGACAGGCGCCGTCGTTGCGGCGGGGCGTGTCGCGGTCGCGGCAGCCGTCGCCGAGGGAGCGGTTGTCGCAGCGGGCGCTGTCGTTGCGGATGGAGCAGTGGTCGCCGCCGATGCGGTCGTCGCAGCCGGTGCAGTTGCGGATGCGGCCGGTGAGGCTTGCGCGACGGCGGCGGGAGTCGTCGCGGCGCCGCTCGTGGGTGCGGAGGCGAGGAGCCAACCGACGCCCGCGCCACCGAACGAATGACTCACCTTACCTGCCGCGAACGTGATCGGCGTGGCGTTCTGTGTGATGACGGGCGGACTCGCGGCGGTCGTGTTGAGGATCACATCGGTGCTCTGCACATCCGTGTCGGTGTAGGTGTAGACCACAGGCTGTTTGAACGTCGCGACGAGCGCCTTCGTTGCCTTGTCCGTGACGCGGAAGGCGAATGCATCGTGGACGGTGCGGCCTTGCACCTTATCGCTCCATGTGCTCGGATCGCTCGTCAGCAGATCGAAGGTGACTGGTGCATCGAAGGTCCCCGCCTTAATGTCGATGGATCGTTCGTCCGCCGTGATCGTCGCCGCCTGATCGGGCGTGATGTCCATGCTCTTCGCCACGGTCGGATAGCCGAACTTCGTCATGTCCGGTGCCCCTTGGGCGCCCACGAAGGTGAGATTGCCGCACACGAGGAGTGTGAGCCCGATTGCTATCCCTATCAACCTGATCCTGCTCATCATCCGCCCCCTTGTTCCGTTCGCGAGGAATTCCCGGCGTATATACGCTCTTCCTTCTCTACGCTTGGCGGTGTCTTTGTGGATTGTTCGCTGGTCGTATCGCGCCCGCCGCCGACGGGATATGGTATCGTTACCGCGCGAAAATGATCGCTCTGCAAGGGGGGAAGCGAAATGGATCGTGAGACGGGGATGCGCAATCTCCTCACGCGCACGCGGCGGCTCCGCACGCGCCAGGAGGGGGAGGCCGATATCGAGGCGGAGTTGATCGAGCCACAGATACAGGCAGAAGAGGGCGACGCAACCGCGCCGGACCCGCTGCTCGCGCCGCAGGCCGTCGAGCGCGAGCAGTGGCGCGGTTATGTCCTGATCTGCGTCAACGCGAATGTCGTCAAAGTGTGCGAATCAGTCAAGGAGCGGCTCGGCGACCGTTTCCGGGGCATGTCGCTCGTCACCGGCATCTACGATCTGATCGTGCGCGTCGAGGCGGAGACCAAGGAGCAGTTCAAAGAGACGCTAATCCTCGTGCGCGAGACGCCGGGCGTCATTTCCAGCGTGACGCTGCTGGATCTCAACTGATGGCGAATCCCGTCCGTGAATCCTCCTGGCTGGCGTACCACCTCGTCCCGACCGAAGAATGGGACGCCGTCTCGCCCGGCGCGCCGTACACCCCCGCCGCCTTCCCGCAGGGCGGGTTCATCCACACGACGCACACCGCCGTGGAAGTCGCGGCGGCGGGCAATCGCTACTACGCGCGCGACACCCGGCCGTATTACGTGGTCGTCATCGATCTGCGACGACTGATCAGCCCGTGGCGCTACGACGGCGACGCGCGGTTCCCGCATATCTATAGCCCGCTCAATCGCGAGGCGGTGATCGCCGCGCCGCCCGCGCCACGCGCATCGGATGGCGCTTTCCTCCCGCCGACCTGGGCGGACCCGCTGCCCGCTCCCGGCGATCTGATTACCCCGAAGATCGGCGCGAATGCCGCCGTCTTCGATGATCGGGGGCGCATCCTGCTCGTGCAGCGCGAGGATAACCGGCTCTGGTGCCTGCCCAGCGGCCATGTGGAGCTCGGCGAGACAATCGCGGCGGCGGTGGTCCGCGAGACGGAAGAGGAATCGGGCATCGTCGTGGAGCCGGGGCGGGTGGTCGGCATCTACTCCGATCCCCATGCCGGCCTGCGCATCGGCTTCGGCCTCCGCTATCACATCGTCAGCATGGTCATCGCTTGCCGCCCGACCGGTGGAGCGCTCCGCCCTTCCGATGAGACCCCGGATGTCGGCTGGTTCGACCCGGACACCTTGCCGCCGTGCGTCCCGTCCCACTATCAGCGCATCGCGGATGCCCGCGCGGGTGGCGAAACGGTGCTGGCATAGGTGATGAGGTTCCCCGTTACGTCTCCACCGCTTGCGCCGCTACGTGCGACTCGGCGCGAGCAGTGACCGCCGCAGCGGGGCGGCGCGGCTTGATGGGGAGGAAGATGGCGAGGATGACGCCAATCAGCGCCGCGCCGAGAGCGACGATGTAGGCGTCCCGATAGCCGCTGATGGTGTAGATACCCCGGAACCCACTTGCGGGCGTGCCGCGTAACTGCAACACGGTGCCGAGGATCGCCACGCCGAGGGATTGGAAGACGCTGCGCATCACAGCGAGGAGCGAGCTGGCGCGCGTCAGGACATCCCGGTCGATCACCGAGAGCGCCGCCGCCTGGGTGGGCTGCATGACGCAGGCGAGGGCAAAGCCGCGGACCGCCATCTGGGCGCAGATCAGCACATACGGCGTCGTTAGGGTGATTTGCGTAAATCCCCAGGTCGTCGCGGCGAGCATAATCAGGCCGGCCGTCACGACGTAGCGGGGGCCGATCCGGTCATACAACCGCCCGCTGAACTGGATCGAGATGACCGCCGCGACGGCCTGCGGCAGGAGCAGCAGCCCCGTCTGGAACGGCGTGCGCCCGCGCAGCGTCTGGAAGTAGAGCGGCAGGAGGAAGGTCGCGCCGAAGAGCGCGACCACCGAGACCCACCCCACGGCGCTCGCGAGCAGATAGACCGGCTTCTGGTAGAAACGGACATTGAGGAGCGGATGCGGCGAGCGCAATTCGACGAACGTGAAGGCGATCAGCGCCACGATGCCGATTCCGAGGAAGCCGAGCACGGTACTGCTCGTCCAGCCATCCGTCGCGGCGTTCGACAGTCCGTACAGTACAGAGCCGAAGCCGATGATGGAGAGGATGAACCCCGGCAGATCGAAGGCCGCGCGCGTCGCGCTCTTCCGCTCGCGCAGATTCCGCGAGGCGATCAGCGCGCCAACGATGCCGATGGGCAGGTTGATGTAGAAGATGAACCGCCAATCGACATATTCGACGAGGAAGCCGCCGAGCGTCGGGCCGAGCGCGGGCGCGACGAGCGACGGGATGCCGAAGACGCTGAG
>JBPCMC010000328.1:0-16430 GCA_051002645.1 Thermomicrobiales bacterium | reverse complement strand
TTCGGAGGGCGTGGAACCTCCAATCCGCCAAGAGCGCCAGGAGGGGAGAGAGACTCTGTTTTTCTTTCTTCTCCGTCTTTCTTGGCGCTCTTGGCGGCTTGGCGGTTCAATGCCCTCCGAATGACGGGATGATGTCGCGGCCATAGACCGCGAGGGTCGCTTCTTCGTCGCCGCTCATCAGGTAGATGTTGAACTGATTGACGCCGAGGTCGGCCAGTTCCTGCAAGCGCCGCCGGTGCTCCGCGACGGGGCCGACGATGCAGAAGCGATCCACGACATCGTCCGCGACGAACTGCGCGTTGCCGCTGCCGACCTCCGCGTGGTGGCGGTAGTCGTATCCGGCGCGATGCTGCACGTAGGCGGTCAGTTCCGGTGGCAGGTCGGCGGGATCGTAGCGCGCGATCAGGTCCATGACGTGGTTGGAGACGAGCGCGGGGAACCAGCGGACGTGATCGCGCGCTGTCGCGAGGTCGTCCGAAACCCAGACGGGCGCGGCGGCCATGATCTTGATCGCGGAAAAATCGCGCCCGGCCGCCGCCGCCCCCTCGCGGACGAAGCCCATGCACCAGCGGATCAGGTGCGGATCGGCGAACTGGAGGATGACGCCGTCCGCGATGCGGCCCGCCATGTGCAGCGCCTTCGGGCCGTACCCGGCGATCCAGACGGGCAGATCGCCGCCCGCCCACCCCATGCGGATCTGCTCGCCATCATAGTCAGTGGCGTTGCCGCTCGCGAGGCCCTTGATGATGCGCGTCGCCTGCTCCAAGGTGGCGAGCGTTGTCGGCTTCTTGCCCATCACGCGGCGCGCGCTGTCGCCCCGGCCGATGCCGAGGTCCATCCGCCCGCCGGAGATCACATTGAGCGTCGCCAGCGCGCTCGCCGTCACCGTCGGATCGCGCGTGGCGGGATTCGTCACGCAAGTGCCGAGGCGCATCCGCGTCGTGTTGAGCGCCATCAACGTCAGGAGCGGATAGGGTTCCAGCCAGAGCACATGCGAGTCGAAAAGCCAGCCATACGCGAAACCCGCCTCCTCCGCCTGCCGCGCCAGTGCCACGACGCGTCCTGGCGCCATGTCAGGCTTGAGGGTAATGCCGAAGTCGAGCATCCGTCATGCCTCCGTGAGAAGTTCGAGATTCGGGGAGCGTCTTCCTCGAACCTCGAACCCCGAACCTCGAACTCCCTACTCTCCGTTCAGGTATTCCATCGCGATGGCGGTCATCAGGGCGACGCCGAGGGGCAGGGCTTCCTCATCGACATCGAACTTCGGGTGGTGGACGCCGCTCGTCAGGCCGCGCGACACGTTGCCGGTGCCGAGGCGCATCATCGCGCCGGGCACCTTCTCCAGCACGAAGGAGAAATCCTCGCCGCCGAGGCCGAGCGGCTTCTCGCTGATCTTCTCCGCGCCGATGATCGGCGTCGCGGCGCGGCGGATCAGCTCGCACATCGCCGGGTCGTTGACCATGGCGGGATAGCCAGTCAGGTAGGCGGTCTCGGCCGTCGCGCCCATCGCCTGCGCGATATGCGAGGCGAGTTCGGGGATGCGTCTGCGGATGTGGTCGCGCACCTCCAAGTTGAGTGTCCGCACCGTGCCGAAGAGGGTGGCGAACTCCGGAATGACGTTCGCCGCGCCGACCCCGGCCTGCAACGTGCCGATCGTGATGACGGCGGACTGTGTCGGGTCCGTCTCGCGACTGATCAATGTCTGCAGGGCGATGAGGATGTGCGCGGCGACGAGCGTGCTGTCTACCGCACTATGCGGTCGGGCGGCATGGCCCCCCTTGCCGTGCACGCGGATGAAGACGCGATCCGAGTTCGCATTGGCCATCCCCGGCGTGTAGGCGATTTGCCCGGCGGGCACCTGCGGATCGACGTGGAGCGCGAAGGCGGCGTCCACATGCGGGTTCTCCATCAGGCCATCCTCGATCATCGCCCGCGCGCCGCCGAAGCCCTCCTCACCGGGCTGGAACATCAGTTTGACGGTCCCTGCGAACTCGGTGCGCCGCGCCCAGAGGACGCGGGCGGTGTTGAGGATCACGGCGGTGTGGACATCGTGCCCGCAGGCATGCATGACATTCGGGGTGAGCGAGGCATAGTCGGCGCCCGTCTCCTCCTGCATCGCCAGCGCGTCCATGTCGCCGCGCAGAATGACGCACTTGCCGGGGTGGGTACCCTCGATCGTGGCGATGATGCCGGTGCCGCCCGTCGTCGGCAGCGTCTCGATGCCCGCGACCTTCAGCGCGGCGGCGTCCATATAGAAAGGCCGCCCGTCGCCGCCGACATTCGCTCGGAACGGGATGCCCGCCTCCCGCAGGTTTTCCGCGACGAAATGGGCGGTGTTCGTCTCGTGCAGCGAGAGTTCCGGATGCATGTGCAGATAGCGCCGCTCCCGGCTCACGCGCTCCGCCAACGACTGAACAATTGGATCCAGCACTGTCGCCATGCGTGTCATGTCCTTTCCATCTGTGAAGTATGGTTCCCCACTCGTGCGGCGCAGTATCGCAGATGCGGCACACGGGCGCACACGGATGGGAACCTCACCCCCTGGCCCCCTCTCACCTACCCATACTGCCCAGAGGGCGCCCGCGCTCGCGATGGAGAGGGGCAGCGGGTGAGGTTTGTTCCGAGCATCCGCCCTGAGTTTCGATTGCATCACATGGACGGTCAGGGCGCGGCGCGCTAGAATGCACGACTGTGGGAAGTGTAACGATGAACATCGTAAACAGCGCCGCCGTCGAGCCTCAACGAGAGTCGCCTTTCGATCAGCGGCGGATTCTCGGTGTCCGGGTCGATGACGTGACGCTCCGAGAAGCGATGGCTGCCATCGCGCACGCGGCAGGCTCCGGGGTGCCCTGCCATGTCATCACCCTCAACCCCGAGTATGTGATGCGCGCGCGAGCCGATGCGGAACTGTGCGCGATCATCGAAGGCGCGGCGCTCGTCACGGCGGACGGCGCGGGCATCACGCAGGCGGCGCGGATGGCGTGGATGCCCCTGCGTGAGCGGATCACGGGAAACGATTTGACCGACGCGGTCGCCGCATCGGGAATTCCGATCTTCCTGCTCGGCGCTGCTCCCGGAGTCGCCGATGAAGCGGCGGCGGCGTTGCGGCGGCGGCACACCTCTGCGGTGATCGCGGGCACATGGCCCGGCAGTGCCGATGCCGCCGATGACGCGGAGGCCCTGCGCCGCATCGCCGCATCGGGCGCGCGTGTCGTTCTCGTCGCGTACGGGATGCCGAAGCAGGACCGTTGGATTGATCGGAATCTGCCCGCGCTGACCGCCCCGGTGGCGATTGGCGTCGGCGGCACATTGGACTATCTGGCGGGCCGTGTGCCCCGCGCGCCGCGCTGGATGCGCGCGCGCGGGCTGGAGTGGCTCTACCGGTTGATGCGGCAGCCCACGCGCTTGCGGCGCATCCTGCGTGTTTGGCAATTCGGGGCGGTCGCGGCCGGTGCGGCGCTTGTCGGTCGGCTGCGGCGCGAGGGACGATGAAATCCGTGTATAGCACCTCTCCGCAACTCGTCGCGCGCGCCGTCGCTGTCGCGGCGGTGATTGCCGTGGCGGTCGGCGTTGCCTGGGCCTATCAGCCTGCATGGTCATTCTGGTTCGCCATCGGCGGCGCGTTCGCGATTGCCGAGGCGATGGTGCGCGTCACGGGCGCGAAGCGGGGCAGCACCTATCAGATGATCGGCATGATCGCGGTGCTCGCCTGCATCGTCATCTGTCGCGTGGTGCTCGTGCACCGGCTCGGCCTCAGCCTCGGCGATATCGGCAACATCCTCAACTCGTCGCGGATCGACAGCCCCCGGTCGCGGGCGCTCTTCAATGTGCTGGCGCTCGATATCCCGAACTTCGTCTACATCGCTCTCGCTCTCGCCATCCCCTATGTGCGGTTCCGCTGACGATGGCCGTTCGGCGCGAGACGCTGCTCGATGCGCTGCCGCGATTACGGGGCCAGCGCGTCGTTGTCGTCGGCGACATGCTGCTCGATGAGTACGTGTACGGGACGGTCGCGCGCGTCTCGCGCGAGGCGCCGGTGCTCGTCCTCGAACACGAGCGGGAGATCGCCCAACCCGGCGGGGGGGCATTCCCAGCCCTGGCGGTGCGGGCGGTGGGCGGCGAGGCGACGATGATCGGCTGCATCGGGCAGGACGCAACGGGGGAGACGCTTCTCGCGGCGCTGGCGGCGGCAGGCGTCGATACCGCCGGCGTCGTCGTCGTCGCCGACCGAGTGACGACGCGGAAGACGCGCTTCCTCGCCGAGGGCTTTTTCCGCTTCCCCCAACAGGTGGCGCGTGTCGATCGTGGTACGCGGGCAATGCTTGCTGCTGATGTGGAAGCGCGTGTGATCGAGACGATCACGACGGTTGCGGGCACCGATGCTTACCTGGTCTCCGATTATCGGTACGGCGCGATCACGCCGGCGGTCGCGTCCGCTGTGCGCGCGGCGGGGGAGCGACAGAACGCGGTGACGGCGGTTGACTCGCAGGGCAGTCTCGATCCGTACGCGGGATTCACGCTCGTGCGCGATAATCGGGCGGACGCGGAGGCGTATCTGCGCGAGCCGCTCGACAGCGTACGCGCCGTACTCAGCGCGCTGCCTCGGATGCGCGCCCGGTTGCAGGCGCAAAATATCGTCGTCTCGCTCGCAGCGGACGGCGTCGCATACGAGGATGCCAACGGCGTGCAGGGGCATATCCCGGCCGATCGCGTCGATGTCTACGATGTGACGGGCGCGGGTGACACGTTGATTGTCGTCCTGACGCTCGCCCTCGCCGCCGGTCTGTCGCTCGAGATCGGCGCGCATCTGGCAAATCTCGCGGCGGGCGTCGCGGTGCGCAAACTAGGCAATGCCATCGTCACTGCGGAGGAGTTGCAGCAGGCGATCCTCGATGCGGACGAACTGCTCTTTACCGATGATGCTGGGAGAGCGTGAGATGGGTCAGGTGATGTCGCTTGATGAACTGGCGGAATATGGCGCACGGCAGCGGGCGAGCGGCCGTCGCGTCGTCTTCACGAACGGCCACTTCGATCTGCTGCATATCGGGCATATCCGCTACTTGCAAGCGGCGCTGGCGTGCGGTGACGCACTCGTCGTTGGTGTCAACGATGATGCGAGCACGACGGCGCGGAAGGGGACGGGTCGCCCGATCATCCCGGCCGTGGAGCGGGCGGAGATGCTCGCCGCGCTCGCCTGTGTCGATGCGGCGGTGGTCTTCGCGGGCATGACGGCGGACGAACCGATCCGCGCGCTTCAGCCCGCTGTCTATGTCAAAGGCGGCGATTACGCACTTTCGCCCGAAGAGGAACGCGCGGGGAAAACGCCGCTGCCCGAAGCGCCAATCGTGCGGGCATACGGCGGCGAGGTGATGACCGTCTCCCTCGTGCCCGGACGGAGCACCAGCGACATCATCCGCTCGATCCTGCGCGCGCACGGGTGCCAGGAGGCGGGTGCGGGGCATGGTTGAGACCGCCGATCAGACCGGTCGTACCGAGTTGGCTGCGTTGACTGCGACGGAACGCGACGCCATCATCGAGCGCGACCGGAAGACGACGGGGCGCATCGCGGGCGCGGCCCTGATCGTGATGGTCGGCACGATTTTCAGCCGCCTCGTGGCGATCCCGCGCGAATCGCTGATCGCCGGCATGTTCGGCGATGGCGTCGTGACCGGTTCCTTCACGATCGCCGAGAATGTCCTGACCATCTTCCTCGACCTGATGCTCTCGGGTATCGCCAGCGCAGTCCTCGTGCCGGTGCTGTCCGATTTTGTCGGTGAAAACCAGCGCGATCAACTCGGCCTTGTCGTCGGGAAACTGCTGACGCTCGTCGTCGTCGGTGGCGGCGCATTGCTCCTGCTCCTGGAACTCGGCGCGCGCGGCGTCGCGTGGGCGATGACCGGGGTCGGCGGCAACGCTGCGGCGTACGATCGCAACTTGATCGTCTCGCTGATCCGCATGATTCTCCCCGCGCTGTTGCTGCTTGGCGTCGCTTCAGTGCTCCAATCGACGTTGTACGCACTGCAACGCTTCACGATGCCTGCCCTCTCGCTCGCTGCCCGCAATGCGTCGGTTGTGCTCGCGGTGCTCGTGCTTGGGCCGGCGCTAGGCATCCACAGCCTCGTCGTCGGCATCCTCGTCGGCGCGCTGCTGCTCGTCGCGCTGCAAATCCCCGGCTTTCGCGGCACCGGCCTCCGCATCAGGCCATCGTTCGCGTGGCGCGACCCGGCGCTGCGGCGGATCGGCGCGCTCTATTTGCCGGTCTTCCTCGGCCTGCTTCTCAATACCTGGGCGCTGATTATCGACCGGAACCTGGCGGAAACGACGGGCGAGCACGGCATCGCGGCGATGCGCTTCGCCACGCAAGTGCAGCAACTGACGATCGGCATGGTCGTCACTGCGATCAGCATCGCGACGCTGCCCCGCCTCTCGCGCGCCGCCGCCGAATTGGACGACGTGGGCTTCGGGCGCACACTGGCTCTCGGTATGCGACTCGTGACGACCCTCGTCCTCCCGGCGACCTTCGGGTTGATCGCACTCTCGTGGCCGCTGGTCAATCTGCTCTTCAATCGCGGCAAGGCGACGCCCGAGGGCGTCCATCAGATCCGCATCGCGTTGATCGGCTATGCCATCGGGTTGCCCTTCCTCGCCTGGGATCAGTTGCTGCTCTTCGCCTTCTACGCCCGCAAAAATACGCGCACGCCGGTAGTTGTCGGCGCGCTCTCTGTCGGCGTCCTGCTCGCGGTCTCGTTCGCGCTGATTATTCCGCTCGGCATCCTCGGTCTCGTATTGGCGAACTCGGCACAGTTCGCCTTCCACGCGCTCGTCATGTATCTGCTCGCGCGGCGGCGCATCGCCGCCTTCCAGACCGAAGGATTGTGGAATACGACGGTGCGCGCGGGCATCGCGGCCGCGATCATGGCCGGGGCGGTCCTGATTGCGGTTGTGCTGGTCCGCAGCATCGTCGGCGAGGTGCGTTTCGTCGCGCGATCAATCATCGTCATCGCGGGCCTCGGTACCGGGGCAGTCGTCTTTATCGGCGCGGCGTGGCTGTTGCGCATCGACGAGGTACGCTACTTCGGCGCTCTCCTCCGGGCGCGCATCCACCGTGGCGGCAATTAGAGCAGGAATTCGGCCGGTGGCGGCGGCCTTTAGCCTGCCAATCCTTGCTGCGGCGGGCCAAAGCCCGCCGCCACCATTATTCTTAACGTACTACGCGCTAATCGGACGGTCGGAAGTCCCGGACGCGCAGTTGCAGGCGTTCGTCGCCGCGCCAGACATCGCGCTGCAAGGTGACGGCAAGATCGACCGCCGTCGGTTGCCCCAACTTACGCTCGCGCGGCCCGAGACCGAAGGCGATGCAGCGGACCGATTCGCCACTGTCGAGCACCGCCTGGAACGCCAGATGCGACCCATCCGCGCCGACCGCGCGCATCTCCCGCACCCGCACACCCGGCAGCAAGAAGAGCGGCTCCGGGTTGCCGTGGCCGAAGGGGGCGAGCGCAGCAATCTGCGCCTGCGCGACCAACGAAACCTCATCGTGAGCGAGCGTCGCGTCCAATCGCAGCGTCGGGCTCAAATCATCGTCGGTCAGCGTGGCGGCGTGTTCGATCAGGGCGGTGTGGAGCGCCGCGAGCGCGTCATTGGCGGCGGTAAAGCCGGCGGCGCGCGGATGGCCCCCGTGACGCAGCATCAAGTCCGCATTGGCGTGCAGCGCGGCGATAAGATCGAAGGCGGCGATGCTCCGGGCGCTCCCCCGGCTGGTCGCCGCGCCGCGCGTATAGACGAAGGCGGGCCGGTGGTACCGATCCGTCAGCTTCGCGGCGACCAGCCCGACGACCCCGACATTCCATGACGGATCGCCGATGAAGAGCACGCGGTCCCGTTCCGCGAGCCCGTCCGCCTCGATGCGCGCGATTGCCTCGGCGACGGCGCGGTGCGTCTCCGCCTGCCGTGTGCGATTCGCCTCATCGAGCGCGACGGCCGCCATCCGCGCCTCGACCGCCGAATCGGGCATCAGGAGCCGGTAACTGTCCTCGACGCCCCGCACCCGACCGGGGGCGTTCAATCGCGGCGCGATGGCGAAACTGATGTGGCTGGCCTCCAGATCGGCTTGGCGGATGCCGGCCCGCTCGAAGAGGGCGACCAATCCCGCATGATCCGTCTTGCGCAGGGCGCGCAGCCCCGCCTGCACGAGCGTCCGGTTTTCGCCGATCAGCGGCACGACATCCGCGACCGTGCCAATCGCCACGAAACTAAGGAGCGTCGTGAGGATGCCAGGCGTCGGGCGCGTGAACGGCGCACCCGAGCCAGCCAGCGCGCGGACGAGGGCATAGGCGACGCCGACGCCGGCGAGGCTCCTGAACGGATAGGCGCTCTCCGGCAACTGCGGATTGATCACCGCCGCCGCTGCCGGGATCATGACGGGGATCGTATGATGATCGACAACGATCACGTCCACGCCGCGTTCGCCAGCCTGCGCGACCTCGGCGGCGTTGCTGATGCCGAGATCGACGGCAATGACGAGTTGCACGCCATCCTCCGCGATGTGCGCGAGCGCGTCGTGGTGCAGGCCGTATCCTTCTTTATCTCGATGGGGCGTATAGGTGCAGACGTCCGGAAATTTCCATGCACGCAGCGCGGTGACCAGCACGGCCTGGGCCGTCAAACCGTCCGCGTCATAATCGCCGTAGACGCAGACCTTCTCGCCGCGTTCGTATGCGAAGCGGAGACGGGCGACCGCATCCGTCATCCCGGCGAGCAGGAACGGATCACCAAGCGGTTGCCCGCGATCATTCAGAAAAGCCGCCGTCTGCGCTGGCTCGATGCCGCGCCCGTGGAGCAATGTCGCGACGAGACGAGGTAGCGAGCCATAGGAGGAAAGATCCGCGTCGGTGGCGGCACCGGCGAATGTCCAACGTGCGTGCGGGGTTTGAACGGTCATGCGGCGTACTCCCGTCGCTCGTCAAGGATTAAGTCGGCCGCGATTTTCCCCGAGAGGAGGGCGAGCGGGATGCCGCCGCCGGGATGCGTGCTCCCCCCGGCAAAGTAGAGGTTGCGCATGGCGTCCGATTTGTTCGGCGGACGGAGGAAAGCCGCCCGCCGGTTGTTCGAGGCGAAGCCATAGATCGCGCCACGCTGCGCGCCGTACGCCGAGGCGATCCGCTCAGGTGTCCACATATCTTCCACGATGATTGACGGTGCGAGGTCGAGGCCGCGCCGACGCAGCACCTCCAGGAGATGATCGCGATACGGTGCGGCGATGGCGCGCCAGTCGGTCTGCCCGTCCAGATGGGGGACATTGACCATGATGAAGAGATTATCGCAGCCGGGCGGTGCAGCCGACGGATCGGTCGCCGTCGCCCGGCAGATGTAAATGGTCGGATCGTGCGGCGGTACATGGCGGTCGAGAATATCGCGGAATTCGGCCTCGTAGTCCGCCGGGAAGTAGATGGAGTGATGCGGCAAGGCAGGAAACGGGCGGTTCGTCCCCAGCAACAACACGAAGCCGGAGTATGATGGCTCCAGCGCACGCAAGCGGACGCGGGCATGTTGGATCGCGGCTGTCTCTGTCTCGAAAAGGCGCTCAACGGTGGTCAGCACATCGACATTGGAGATCACCGCGTGCGCCGGAATGACCTCACCCGACGTGAGGCGCACGCCTGCCGTGCCGCCGGCCCGCTGGTTAATGGCTGCTACGGGCGTATCGCAACGAACGTCGACGCCGAGATGCGTCGCGAGGGCGGTGAGCGCTTCCGCGATGCGATACATGCCGCCGCGCGGATGCCACGCCCCGGTGGCGAACTCGACAAACGGGATCAGGCAGAAGGCGGCGGGCGCGCGATACGGCGACGAGCCATTATAGGTCGCATAGCGGTCGAAGACCTGGCGGAGACGCGGATCGGAGAAGAACCGCGAGACGGTCTGGTGGACGGTCAGCGGCGAGAGCAGCTTCGTCAGGTCGCGCGGGCGGAAGCCATAGCGGAACAACGTCGCACGCTCGCGCCGGAGTAGTGTACGGTCGAGCGGGTAGCGCAGGAACGGCTCGCCGGCCAGCGCGTAGAGATCGGCGGCATAGCCGAGGAAGCGGAAGAAGGCGGGGACATCACGCGGCGAGAGTGCGTCAATATTTGCCGCCATCCGCGCACTGTCTGTCGTCACGTCGAGCATGGCACCATCCGCGAAGAAGTACCGGCAGACCGGGTCCACAGGGTCGAGCGTCAGATAGTCATCGAGAGACGCGCCCGCCTCGGCAAAGAGATCGCGCAGCACCCACGGCATCGTCAGGAGCGACGGCCCGGTATCGAACGTCCACCCGTCACGCTCCCACCGATTGAGCTTACCGCCGGGGCGTGCCCCTTGCTCGCAGACCGTGACGCGCGCGCCAGCGGCCGCGAGCCGGATCGCCGCCGCCAGTCCGCCCATCCCTGCGCCAATGATTACGACGTGCTTCTGCGCCATGCGTCCCCGGTCGAGAATGCGTATACTGCCGACGTACCGACCCTTCATATCCATTGTACTCGAACTTCGGCGGCGGGTGTACGAACATCGATGAGACAATCCGCCACGGCCTCGCCGTCTGTACCAGCGCTGCGGTATCCCGCGCGAAAGAGTGCCCTGGGCGAACTGCTCATCTGGCTGCTCGTACGCTCCGCGCTGCGCCGGATGTTCGTCCGGGTACGGCTGTTCATATCCGCCGACGATCCGCATGCCGCCGGCCTGCCGCTCGTCGCGGTCGCCAATCATCCGTCGTGGTGGGACGGCTATCTCGCGCTGTTGCTCTCCCGCCATTTCGGCTTGCGGCGGTACCTGATGATGGACGCGGCGCAACTGCGGCGCTACGGGTTCTTCACCTGGGCGGGCTGCTTCGGCGTCGCGCGCGACGACCCGCGCGATGTGGCCCGCGCGGTCGCGTATGCGGCGGATTGCTTGACGCGGGAGGAGAATTCGCTGCTCTGGATGTTCCCGCAAGCGGCGATCGTCCCGGCCAATCGCCGCCCCGTCGCGGTACATGGCGGCGCTGCCCAGATCGTCCGTCGCGCGGCGAGGAGCGGCGCGCCGATCGGAGTCGTGCCGGTCGCCTGGCAACTCCTCTTTCGGGGCGAGCAGCACCCGGAAGTGTGTATTCGTACCGGGCCGATTATCCGCTTCAATAGCGCGAGCAGCCGCGACGTTGCAGCTGTATCGGGCGTTATCCAGCGAGGTTTGACCGAGACGATGGATGCGCTGGCCGATGATCTCGTGGGCGAAAACCTGACCGCGTATCGCATAATCATGCGCGGGCAACAGGGCGTCAATGACCGCTTCGACCGCCTGCTGCATCGTGCCCGCCTCGTGCCCGATCCATGAATGCACTGATCTGGATCGAGGGCATCTGCGCTGTCGTCGCGCTTGCGATAACCGCAAATACCCTCACCAATCTCCGCGCATTTCGGCGCCTCGCCGAATATACGTCGGATTCCCTCGGCACGCCTCCGTTCGTCTCCATCTTGATACCGGCGCGCAACGAAGAGCGGTCAATCGGCGCGTGCCTCGATTCGCTGGTTGCGCAAGACTATCCGATATACGAAGTGCTCATTCTTGATGACGGCAGCACCGACCGCACCGCCGACATTGCGCGCGACTTTTCCTCGCGATCCGATACTGTCCGACTGATACGCGGCGAACCGCTCCCGGACGGGTGGCACGGCAAGGCGTATGCGTGCCAGCAACTTGGCGAGCAGGCGCGCGGCGACATCCTGATCTTCATCGACGCGGATACCGTCCATGTGCCGCTGATGATCCGCGCGGTCGTTGGCGCGATGGCGGCGGGCGCGGATGTCGTGACCGCCTTCCCGGAACAGGAGACCGGCAGCATCAGTGAGCGGCTTGGTGTCTCCTTCATGCTCTTCGTGGTCTGGGCATTTCTGCCCGTCGGGCGTGTCTGGTCCGATCCTTCGCCCCGCTTCGTCGCCGCAAACGGACAACTGCTCGCCTTCCGCCGCGCCGCATATGCCCGCGTGGGCGGACATGCTGCGGTGCGGCGGTCGATTCTTGATGATGTCGATCTCACGCGCCGGGCCAAACAGTGTGGTCTGCGCGTGCGCCTGACTGACGGGGTCGGCACTATGCGGACACGGATGTATCGCGGCGGTGCGGAGGTCTGGCGCGGTTTCTCCAAGAATGCGCTGGCGCTGTCGGGTGGCTCTATCCTCGGTGCCGCCGTGTGCGCGCTCGTTCTCACGTTACTCTACATCGTGCCGCCAATTATCGCCGTAATCGGTATAATCGGCGGGAAGGGTGGGTGGACGTGGCGACTATTACCCGCGTTGCTGGTCCTACTGATGTGCGTACAGGCCGGGATCGTCGCACGGCGGACGCGCGGGTCACTCTGGCAGATCGCCCTTCACCCTTTCAGCGTCCTCTATTTCCTTATCATTCTCGCGAATTCGGTGCGCTGGTGGCTGCGGGGCTATCAGGAATGGAAGGGGCGTACATATCCGGTTGATGGCCCTGCACGCGACGCAACGACCGCGCAAGCGCCGGGAGAGCGGTGAGGCAGAACACCCCACCGATGGCCGCACCGCCGGGATAGCCGCGAAAGAAGTCGATCACGGCGAACATCACCACGGTTGACCAGTAGAGCGCAAGCGGGATGGCCATTGCTCGCGTCGGGCGTGGATTCCCGTCTCGCCAGAGGATGTGCGCGGCGCAGGCGATGATGATGACGGCAGCGACGAACCAACCCACAAAGTTGCGCGTTGGCACACCGTAATACGGCCCGGTCTCCGCCCATAGCCAATACGCTTTGATGTGGAAGGCGGTCGGTTCGAGACAGGCATCGAGGCCGGTGGCGAGCGCGGCGGCGATGATGACCGTGACGCCGCTACGGGCGTGCGGCATGTACACACGCGCGGCAACGAGTGAGCCGAGGACGATCATCAGCCACGCGCAGGTGATCGGCGCCGGGACGCGACCGACAACGAGCGGGATGAGCGCGCCGGTGTAGTGGTAGTGCCCGAACGGGAATCCGGTCGTCACGCCGATCAGTTCAACGGTGAAGGCGAGCGGCAGGACGACGAACGCGAAGGCGATTGCGCGCCGCCATGCATATACCTCGGCCACCCAGAGGACGGCGATGCCGCCCTCGAGGATGAGCAATGCGCTCGCCGCCCATCGTTCGTCAATCGGCAGGCGCATGTCGCGGGAGATACCGATGACCGCGAGCAGCCAGCCGATCGCGAAAATGACGAATGCAATACGGAGAATCGCGCGCCGGACCGAGGATGCCCTCATCGCGCCTACCCGCCGATCAGAGCATCGTCCGGCGGCCGACCCAGGGCAGCGCCTTCGTCTCGCGACGCCACCGGCGGGCATACGTGAAGAGCCAGCCCCAGTGCCGCGCGGCGGTCGCGGAGCGGCGACGGGACTGCAAGACGCGGTGCAAATACCAGTATCGCTCGGCGGTCAGGATGCCGCGATAGACGCCCCGCTCGGTGACGAGCACTGCGCCGCGATTCGCGCGGACCATCGCTTGTTGCGCGAGGTAGAGCGATGTGTCGACATCGACAATCGGCGGGAAGTGATCCATCACCTCGAAGACCCGCACATTCGAGCCGCGCAGCCGGATCGCGTTGAGGATATCGGCCTTCCAGAGGATGCCGACGACCCGCCCGTGCTCGGTGACGGCGAGATCGCGCGCGCCGCCGAGCAGTGCGCCCGCCAGCGGCTCATAGGGTCCGATGCCGCCCGCCTCCCAGGTGATGCACTGGCCGACGTGCATGCGCCGTAGCGCTTCCTCCATCGCCACCGTGCGCCCCTCGATGTGCGCCCCAGCAAAAATGAAGACACCGACCATCGGCAAGGTCCAATCGCGCAAGAAGAGGACGCCGATGAAGAAGAAGGCGATCGCGATTGCCTTGCCGGTCATCACCGCGATCTGCGTGGCGGTCGCACGGCTCATCATCAGGCTGAGGAAAGAGCGGAGGATGCGGCCACCGTCCATCGGGAAGGCCGGGATGAGATTGAAGAGGACCAGAGAGATGTTGGCGAAGAGCAGGTAGGCCGCGAAGCCAACCACGTTTACCTGTCCGAGGTCGGCGATCAAGCCGCCGATGCCGTCAACGTGCTGATACCAGCCGATGGCCGCGACGATGGGCGTCAGCAGCAGCGCTAGCACGACATTGACTGCCGGACCCGCGAGCGCGAGCCGGAACTCATCGCCGGGGTGGACGGGGGCGCGCTCGATGCGGGCCATGCCGCCGATTGGCAGGAGGGTGATGTCGTGGACGCGGATGCCGGCGCGACGGGCGACGAGACTATGCCCCAGTTCGTGCAAGAGCACGCAGGCGAAGAGGCTGCCGACGAGGAGCAAGCCGAAAAGGACGCCGCCGAGACCCGCGCCCGTCGTTACACCCCAGATGTACGCGAACCAAATGACGATGAGCGCGAATGTGGGATGGACGCGGATGTCGATCCCCGCGACGCGCGTAAGCTGGAATGCGCGCACGCAACCCTCTTTCGGTATGCCATTGTTTCCCACGCGGATGACCCTGCGATGGGAGTCCATCGCGCTCAAGATTGTACCACGACGTATCCGCTCGTGCTACCGGCATTTTCCTGCTCGTCAGGGGCGCAGATGCTTCAAAGATTGGATGAGATTCGTGCTGTCCATGAGGTCAAGGAAGGTGAAGAAAAGCAGGAGATCGGCCAGTCCGAGACTGACGCATAACGCAATCGGCAAGGCGATGCCAACCCGCCGCATATAGGCGCCGACGCCGAGGCCGTCGAAACTGCCGATGGTGAAGACGAGCCAGGGAAGGATGAGGAGGAAGGCGGCGAGGACCTGCACGCTGCGGCGCGGATATTTCGCCCAGAGGAGGATGGCGACGTTCGCCAGCAGCAAGACCAAGCCGGGCAGGAGGAGGATCATCACGCCGAACCAGACGGCCGGATTCCCCATCGCCACCGGCCGCCGCTCGCCGTCGCGCTGCAACTGCGGCCACGGGCCATTCGCGTACGCCTGGACGCGCTCGATAGTGAGGATGAGGCACAGGCTGGTAATGCCGACGACCCAGAAGCGCGTGTCATGCAGCAAATCGTGAAGAAACACGTCAACGCTCCTGTTGCCGATCCGACCACTCGCTGGGGTGGAGGCTAACATAGTCCGGCAGACGCCGCAATTTTGCGTGACCGACGGTTCAACACCGCCGCCAAGAGGCGATGGAAATCCCCAAGATATTTAAGGGAACACTCTTCCCGTTTGATACAGTCGATTACACGTTTCCACTCAAGACGCACCGGATGCTTATTTGCTTCGGCGAAGACGCAGACAGTCTCAGAGGCGGGGTTGTCCAATTAGGTGGCGCATGGCGCATTCATTTGTTTTCTTTGTCCGGCGCAGTCTGCTAGTCACGGCTGGCAGCGTCGTTTGCGATCAGTGTCTCCACCTCTTCGCGAGTCTTTGTCTATTCCTCCGGCCGGTTATGCAACTCGACTGCACCAACCCCTTCAGGATCGGCGATTCGTGATGCGGTCTCCCGAAGGATTTCATCCGGTGTCGTGGTCACAATCCCATATGACTGCTCAATTTCCGCCCGCTTTGCCAGTAAATGCCGACGGTCGTACGTCGCCAAATAGTCTGCTTGCGCAAACGCAGCGGCGGCGACAATCGGCGCATCTTTCAGTTCTACAATCTGCATCGCGCCTTCGACCAACGCCAGTGATGGTTGCACCGGTTCCGGTAAAGCACGCGTGATCGTTGCAAGGATGTCCAGTGCGTGCGGCGCTTTGGCGATGATATTGGTCTCGGTTTCTCGCAATACAAGCGTGGAGACAATGTGGAGACAATAAGGGTGTAGTCACCGTGGAGTCCGGCACTGGTCAACTCGCGCGCCGATCCCCGGTGAGAGATCGCAGCGGCCATGAGGACACTGGAATCGAGGAAAACTTTAGGTATTCTTGATGCCATACTCCTCTTCGATCAACTTCCCCCGAATCTCCCGTCCTGATTCAATCAACTCCTCAAGCGTCAAGCCTTTCGCCCGCAAGGCTTCGCCGATCTGATCAAGGGCTTGCATTGCCAGCACTTCCTGCGGCGTGATAAGGATACCCGCATCCGTCTGGGTGACGGAGACGAAATCCCCTTTCTTGAGGCCATATTTCCGCCGCACATTGGCAGGCAAGGTTACCTGTCCCTTCTCCTGGACGCGTACAAGTTTCGGTTGCGGCTTTCGTTCGGGTGCTGCCATTCGTGGATCCTCCATAAGTCGTACTTCATGGAAGTATAGCCGATGGGTCGTCCTCCGTCAATTACTCAATTTCCTTTGGGTGCGCGTCAAAGTCTTGCAGGCTCTGGTAGAGTGAGCTTCTCGACGGAGAGGCAACGATGCGGAGGAGGAAGACGATGAGTGACGCGGAGCCATTCCCCGCGTGGGCGACGCTCAACGCGCAGG
>JBPCMC010000327.1:0-7063 GCA_051002645.1 Thermomicrobiales bacterium | reverse complement strand
GCGGGAGAGTGCAATCCCGCCATCAACGTCTCGCGTTCGGTGTCCGTCAGTGGACGGACGAAAAGAGATGCTTGCATGGATGAGAGTATACCACATGCTCGATCACCTCATCTGAGTAGACACTAGTTACACCGGTATCCTGGTCTTGAGCGCGCAAGACGTGATCGCGGGCAACTGGATCGGCGTGGCGCCGGGCGGCACTGCGGCCGGTAACTACTACGGCATCGGGATGATCTCCGGCGGCGCGACGCAGAACACCATCGGCGGCACGGCGTCGGCCGATCGCAACCTGATCTCCGGCAACAACACCGGCGTCTCGCCCCAGGGCGGCGCCATCAGCAATGTGATCGAGGGGAATCTGCTCGGCACCAACGCCGCAGGCGCCGGAGGGTTAGGCAACTCTTTTGGGGGCGTTTTGATCTCGGGGAGCGCGGCGAACAACACGATCGGCGGCACGAGCGCCGGGCAGGCCAACGTGATCGCCTCCAACGGCGGCTACGGTGTGTTCATCGGGTCCGGTGCGGCGGACACGGGGAGCGTGGGCAACACGATCCGCAGCAACAGCATCCACGATAACGGAGTCAGCGGCATCGCGCTCAACGGCGTCGGCGCGAACGACTCCTGCGACGTGGACAGCGGCCCGAATAGCTTCCAGAACAGCCCCATCCTCTCCGCCGCGACCGCGACCGGCGGCACAACCGCCATCAGCGGCAAACTCGACTCGACCACCAGCCGCACCTTCCACATCGACATCTACGCCAGCCCGACCAATGCCGGGCAGGGGCAGACTTATCTCGGCAGCCAGGATGTGACGACGAACGGTGCCTGCGCCGCATCCTTCTCATCGGTCTCCTTCCCGGTCGTCACGGGTCAGCCCTGGATCACCGCGACGGCCACCGACACGACGACCGGCGACAGCTCGCAGTTTTCCACGCCATTGGACACGGCGGCGGCAATCGTAGCCACAGCGGGCACGCCGCAGTCCACGTCGGTCAACAGCGCCTTCGGCACGGCGCTCCAGGCGACGGTGACCGATAGCACCGGCGCGGGGGTGACGGGCGTCTCCGTAACCTTCACGCCAAACGTCGGCACGAACGGCGCGAGCGGCGCCTTCGCGGGCAGCACGACCGTGACGACCGACGCGAGCGGCGTCGCCACCGCGCCAACGCTGACGGCGAACGGGTCGGTGGGCGCCTTCACGGTGACGGCGGCGACGAGCGGCGTGAGCGGCACGACGACCTTCAACTTGACGAACACCCCGGTGGCCTGCCAGGTGAACAGCACGATGGACCCGACCGAGGCGAACAAACTGACGCTGCGCGGAGCGGTGGCGCTGCTGAACAATGGCGACTGCACCGGCGACACGATCACTTTCGACCCGGCGGTCTTCCCGGTAGGCGGAGCGCAGAAGATCACGCTCAACAACGAGGTCGGCACACTGAGACTCACCTTCACGACCCGACCCGTGACGATCACCGGCACGAACGCTGGCGTGGTCGTGGACGGCAACAACGCCGTGACGGTCTTCCTGGTGAACGCCGGTGCGACAGCGACACTGGATGCGCTGACCGTCCAGCATGGCCACACCGCGACCAATACGGGCGGCGGCATCATCAACGGAGGCACGCTGACGGTGACGAACAGCACCCTCTCCAGCAACAGCGGGACCTCCGGCGGCGGCATCAACACCGTCGGCGCCGCACTGACGGTGACGAACAGCACGATCAGCGGCAACAGCGCGACCAATAATGGCGGCGGTATCTTCACCGGCCCCGCCGCGATAACGGTAACGAACAGCACGATCAGCGGCAACACCGCGACCAACGGTGGCGGCATCTTCAACTCCAATGTGCTGACGGTGACGAACAGCACCCTCTCCGGCAACAGCGCGACCAACACCGGCGGCGGCATCTACAACGCGGGCCCGGCGACGCTCACCAACACGATCGTCGCCAACTCCCCGTCCGGCGGCGACCTGGTAACGTTGGTCGGCGGCTCGTTCACCGGCACGCACAACCTGATCGACGACGCGGCGACGGCAGGTGGCTTCACCGACACCTCGAACGGCAACATTGTCGGCCACCCCGCCCTGCTCGGCACCCTCGGCAGTTATGGCGGGCTAACGCCGACCGTCCCGCTGCTGCCGGGCTCGCCTGCCATCGACGCGGGCACAAGCGGCGGCAGTGTCCCGACGGCTGACCAGCGCGGCAAGCCCCGCATCAACGCCTCTGACATCGGCGCCTTCGAGAGCCAGGGCTTCACGCTGGCGAAGACCAGCGGCGACGGTCAGGCCGCCCCCGTCGGCACGCAGTTCGGCCTGCAACTGGTCGTTACCGTGACGGCGAAGGGGAGTGGTGAACCGGTGGCGGGTGGCGTCGTCACCTTCGCCGGCCCGGCCAGCGGTGCGGGCATCCAGCCCTCCCCCCTCGCCGCGACGATCAGCGGCGGTGCGGCGAGCGCGACGGTAACGGCGAACCTCGTCGCGGGTACGAACTATCCCGTGCAGGCGAGCGCGACCGGGGCGACGGCGGTCTCGTTCACCCTGTCCAACACCAACCCGCTGACCAGCATTGCGGTCACTTGCGCGGGCAGTACGACACCGAGTATCAAGGTAGGGCAGCCGCTGGTCTGTGTGGCGACGGGGACGTATCAGGACGGCAGCATGGCGCCCCTGCCGGCGGTGCAGGTGACATGGAGCGGGGATAACAACCCGGTCGCGACGGTGGACGGGCAGGGCAACGTGACCGGATTGAGCGCCGGCACGGTCCATATCACGGCGACGGACGGCAATGTAACCAAGACGATCACCGTGACAGTCGCGCCGCCGATCCTGACCGGGGTGACACCCGCGCCCGCGCCCCAGAGTCGGCCAGCCGGGGCGAGCGCGCCGGGGACGCCCGCACCGGTGCCCGCCCCGGCGCCGGGTGGGCCACCGGCAAGCGGTGGTAGCGGAGCGGCGCCGGCGCCGCTGCCGACCGGGCGGTAAATCGGTCGCCCGATTCCGCATCGGGCGGTCAGCGAAAGACGATAATTGCAAAGCGACGCGGGGCTGCGATGTCCGCGTCGCTTTCCTTTCTCATCATGCCGATTCGATCATCTTCCGCCGGAGCCCGTGTATGATGGACGTGTCGCCGAGAGACGGCGCGCGAACATCGAAGATGAGGAGCAGGAGGATGGAGCTACGTCCACTAGGCAGTACCGGGTTGCAGGTGTCCGCGCTCGGCTACGGGAGCGGCGCGATCGGCGGGCTCTTCACGAAGGGCGATCCCGATGAGCAGCGGCGGGCGGTCGCTCGCGCGCTCGACGCGGGCATCACCTACTACGACACCGCGTCGAGTTACGGCAACGGACGCTCCGAGGAGAATCTCGGGCGCGTGCTGCGCGAACTGAGCGCCTGGGATCGTGCCATCGTCGGCACGAAGGTGCGCCTCACCGCCGATGATCTGCGCGACCCGGCTGCCGCGATCGAGCGATCCGCCGAGGCGAGCCTGCGACGGCTCGGCCATGATTCCGTCGATCTCCTGCAACTGCATAATCCGATAGTCCCGCGCGGCGCGGACGCCATGCAGACGGCGAGCGGCGGCTCGGTCGATCTCGAAACGGTGCAGGGCGCGATTGCCGAGGGCTTGCGGCGCGTCAAGGAGCGCGGCCTCGCCCGGCACATCGGCTTCACCGGCTTGGGCGAGACGCAGGCCGTTCACGCCGCCGTGACGAGCGGCACATTCGCGACCGTGCAGTCCTACTTCAACGCGGTTAACCCGAGCAGCGGGTATGCGGGCGCGAGCGGCGGCGAGCAGGACTTCGCGGGGCTGATCGACGTGGCGGCGGGCGCGGGCGTCGGGGTGATCGCCATCCGCGTGCTGGCGGCGGGTGCGCTGGCGGCGCAACCCGAGCGGCACGCCAATGCGGGCGATCCCGGCTCCCCGCTCGTCGGTGGCGGGGAGTACGCGCACGATCTCAACCGGGCGCGCGATCTCGCCTGGTTCGCTACCGAGGCGGGATTGGAGAGCACACTGGAGATGGCCGTCCGCTTCGCCCTCGCCAAGCCGGGCCTCTCCACCGCCCTCGTCGGCTACTCTGACCTCTCCCAGTTGGAGGACGCCATCCGCTGGGCGGAACGCGGCCCCCTCCCCGCCGATGTCGTCGAGCAGGTCGTCGGCGCGGCGAGATAGGGAAATCACTTGAACCACAGAGGCACAGAGAACACAGAGAGGGGAAATGAGGGGGGAAGGAAAAACAAGACGCTCTCTTCTCCGTGCATCCTCTGTGCTCTCTGTGCCTCTGTGGTTCAATCCCCGTGAAAGGAGATGCGATGAGTATTGTGATTTGGCCGGAACTGTCGGGTGACTGGGTGGCGGCGATCCGGGAAGCGGCGGGGGATGTGCCGGTCGTGACGCCCACGAGTGAGGCGGAGGCGATGACGGCGGCGCGGACGGCGGAAGGGTGGATCGGGCGGCTGAACCCGGCGCTACTCGATTCCGCGCCGCATCTGCGCTGGCTGCAAACGCCGACGATTAGCCTCGAGCACATCGTCTTCCCCGATCTGATCCAGAGCGACGTAACCGTGACGAACATGCGCAACATCTACAACGACCACATCGCCAACCATGTGCTTGCTCTCTTCCTCGCCCTCTGCCGCGACCTGCCGCGCCTGATGCGCCAGCAGGCGGCGGGGCGCTGGATGTCTCACGATGCAATACGGGTCCGCGATCCGGCGGAGATGACGGTGCTGGTGATGGGGCTGGGCGGTATCGGCGGCGAGGTCGTACGGCGGCTCGCCGTCTTCGGGCCGAACATCATCGGCATCGATCCGAAGGTGGAGAGCGTGCCGACGGGCGCCGCCGAACTGGCCCGCCCCGAGCAACTGGCGGACCTCTTGCCGGAGGCGCACGCCGTCATCATCTGCGCGCCGCAGACGCCCGAGACGACCGGCCTGTTCGATGCGGCGATGTTCCGGCGGATGCGGCGGGATGCGCTCTTCATCAATATCGGGCGCGGGAAGATCGTCCACCTCGCCGCGCTCGAACGGGCGCTCGGCGACGGCTGGATCGCGGGCGCGGCCCTCGATGTCTTCGAGACCGAGCCGCTGTCCGCCGCGAGCCCACTCTGGCAGATGGAGAACGTCATCGTCACGCCGCACAGCGCGGATGCCGGGCCGCACACGGAGGAGCGGCGATTGCGCGTCGTACTGGACAATGTCCGTCGCTTCGCCGCAGGGGAACCGCTAGCAACCGTCGTCAACAAGGCGCGCTGGTATTGAGAGGGAGCGAAAGCAAATTGAACCACAGAGACACAGAGAGCACAGAGGAAACACAAAGAAGAGGAAAGATTTTCTTTGCTTCTCTCTCCCATCTCTGTGTACTCTGTGTCTCTGTGGTTCAATTGGTCGTCTAGTCTCGCGGATTGAGACGTGCAGTCCGCAGCAGGGAACGAATGGAGGATTCAATGGCACGACCGCTACGCTTCGGCTTCAAGACCGCGCCGCAAGATGTCACCTATGAGGAGATGTTGGCGATCTGGCAGGAGGCGGACGGCATCCCCGCGCTCGAACATGCCTGGCTCTTCGATCACTTTTCGCCGATCAACGGGAATTTGGACGGCCCCTGCCTCGAAGGTTGGCAGACGCTCGCCGCACTCGCCGCCGAGACGAAGCGCCTGCGCGTCGGACTGATGGTGACGGGGAACACCTACCGTCACCCCGCCGTGCTGACGAAGATCGCCATCACGACGGACATCATCTCCAAGGGACGGCTGGATTTCGGCATCGGCGCGGGCTGGAACGAGTACGAGCACACCAGCATGGGCATCTCCCTCTTCCAGCCGGGCGAGCGCATCCGGCGGCTCAATGAGGCGTGCGAAATTTACAAGTCCCTCTGCACCGAGCACCTCACCACCTACGAGGGGCGCTATTACCAATTGAAGGACGCCCGCAGCGAGCCGAAGCCGGTGCAGAAGCCGTACCCGCCGATCGTGATCGGCGGCAGCGGCGAGCAACTCACTCTCCGCGTTGTCGCGAAGCACGCCGATATTTGGAACGCCACCGCGCAATCGACCGAGATCTTCCAGCACAAAGTCGGCGTCCTGCGCGAGCATTGCGCCGCCATCGGACGCGACCCGGAGGAGATCGAGTATTCGGTGCAGATTCCCGTCAACTACGATGACATGGGCGCGACGGTGCAGCAGGTGCAGCAGTTCGTCGATGTCGGCGCGACGCATCTGATCCTCAACCTGCGCCCGCCCTTCCCGGCACGGATCGTCACCCGCCTCGCGGAAGAAGTCATCCCGAAGGTGACGCAACGATAACTTGGTGGCACAGGTTTTCAACCTGTGAGATAGCAGGTTGAAAACCTGCTCCACCATGCATAAGGAGGTTTCTCATGGCAACAACGCAGCAGACGCTCACCAGAGCGGCGGACCGGGACGGGCTGCCCGCGCCCTTCGCGGCGCTCCATCACGTCGCGGTGGTCACGAACGACATGAAGAAGACGGTCGCCTTCTACCGCGATGTCCTCGGCAGCGAAGTGGCGATGGGGCACCGCCTGCCCCGTGCGGGCAACGAGCGGCACTACTTCATCACCGTCGCGCCGAACACCGTCTTCGCCTTCTTCGAGTTCCCGGATGCCGAAATGCCCGCCTACAAGGATGCCACGCTGCCGAGCACGGGGCGGTCGCTCGACCATATCTGCTTCCACGTCGAGGACGACGCGGCATTCGACGCCTGGTACACGCGCATCGGCGAGAAGGGCGTGGCGCATCGGTCGGAGATCATCGAACGCGGGGCGTCTAGGTCGTTCTTCTTCTCGGACCCGAACAACATCGTCTTCGAGGTGGCGTCACCGGGCATGGGCGGCTTCCCCATCCTTGAAGACCCCGATCCGGCCTATTAGGGAAGCGGGCAGCAGGCAGCAGGCTGCGACGCGGAATCCGTTGCCCGCGGGGTGCGCGTCAAAGTCTTGCAGGCTCTGGTAGAGTGAGCTTCTCGACGGAGAGGCAACGATGCGGAGGAGGAAGACGATGAGTGACGCGGAGCCATTCCCCGCGTGGGCGACGCTCAACGCGCAGG
>JBPCMC010000326.1:0-5108 GCA_051002645.1 Thermomicrobiales bacterium | reverse complement strand
GAGAACACCATCTACGCGCTCGGCGGTATCGGCGCCGCCGAATCGTCCAATAGCGTCCAGGTCTTCGACACGGCGGCGAACAAGTGGAGCGGTGGCCCCGCGCTCGTCTCGGGTGCGTCCGGCCTCGGTGTCGCGGCGGTCAATGGCAAACTCTACGCCGTCGGCGGCGCGAAGGACCAATTAGGGCAGATCGTCCCGCATGGCGGGCTCGTCTTCACCACCGGCGAGGCGCTGATCGTCGGCCTGCTCGGTGTCGTCTTCGTCGGCGTCGGTGTGCGGCGCACCCGCCGCGCCGCTGTCGCGAAAGCAGCCACACCGCGCGCCCTCGCCGCTAATCGGGGGGTGATCGCGACGAGCACGACCGCCCCGGACGACGGTGAGCGGTTCGTCGGCGGCGTGCGCTTCATGTGGAGGCGCGCGCCTGAGGAGATCCGCACGAGGCTCGGCCTCGCCATCCCGACGCCGCTGACGCTCCTCGTCGCGGTCGTCACGGCGGTCGTGCTCGTCGGCGTGGCAATTGGCGGCGAGCGGCTGACCGCGCGCCTCTCGCCGACCATCGCGGAGAATGTCGGCCGGATCAACGATCAGGCGCTGGCAAACATCGGCGGACTCGGCGCGGCGGTGGTGGCGGCGATCCTGCTCGGCACCGGCGAGGAAATCCTCTTTCGGGGGGCGATCCAGCCGCGCTACGGCGTCTTTCTCACCGCGCTCGCCTTCGCCGCCTTGCACACACAGTACGGCTTCCCCGCCGCGCCGCTGACCGTCTTCGCCATCGGTCTCGTGCTCGGCATCGAACGGCGCTACACAAATACAACCACGTCGATCCTTTCGCACGTACTCTTTGTTAGTACGATGGTCACACTTGTTACTACGGGTCTCTGGACAGGGTAAAATCACACCGGAGTCCAGAGATGTGGGGACTGGGGCTTCGTGCGGGGAGGCTCGGGTCATGGCGACAGCGTGGCAGGCAACGATCCGAAGTAACGCGATCCTCACGGCGCTCCCGCGACTGACGGAGCAGCCGTTCTACCTCGTCGGCGGCGCGGTGCGGGACGTGCTGCGCGGCGAGACGCGCATCCGGGATTGGGACATCCTCATCCCGCGCGACGCGCTGCCAATCGCGCGGCGGTTCGCGGAGACCATCGGCGGCACCTTCGTCGCCCTGCACGACGAGCAGCCGACCGCCCGCGTCGTGCAGGCGGGGCGGCAGTACGATATCATCCAATACCGCGCCGAGACGCTGGAGGACGATCTCCGGCAGCGCGACTTCACCGTCAATGCCATCGCCGCCGACCTGCGCAGGGTGCTGCTCGGCGCGGCGATCGAGGCAGTCGACCCCTGCGGCGGCGTGGCGGACATCGCGGCGGGCGTGCTCCGCCCCTGCGCCCCCGACGCCTTCCAGTCCGACCCACTCCGCGCTATCCGCCTCTATCGCTTCGCCGCCACCCTCGGCTACACGCCGACCGCCGAGGCGGAAACACTCGCCGCCGCCGTGGCGACGTCACTGCCCGCCATCGCGCCGGAACGGATCACGGACGAGCTCGCCCACCTTTTCGCCGCGCCAGGCGCCGCGCCCGCCATCGAAGGGCTGACGCGGAGCGGCCTCTGGGAAGCAATCGTGCCGGAGGCGACAGCCGGACGCGGCATGACGCAGAGCGACAATCATCATCTCGATGTCTTCGACCATGACGCGGCGGCATCGGTCGCGGTCGTGGCGTTCCTGAATACGCTGGACGAATGGGCCGCGCCGTATGCCGATGCGTTCCGCGCCTGGCTCGCTACGCCACTCGCCGGCGGGCGGACCCGCCGCTGGATCGTCTCCCTCGCCGCGCTGCTCCACGACGCCGCGAAGCCGGAAGTGCGCACCGTCGGGCCGGATGGCAAGCCGAAGTTCCCGCAGCACGAACAGGCGGGCGGCCACCTCGCCGCCCGGATCGCCGAGCGGTTGCGTCTCTCCCGCGCCGAGCGTGACCTGCTCGTCGCCGCTATCCGGCAACATGGGCGGCCGCACGATCTCCCGGAGCGCGGACCCGACGCACCCCTCCGGTTGATGACGGTGCTCGGCGATGCCGCGCCCGCCTGCATCATGGTCACGATGGGCGACCGGGCGACGGCGCACGGCCCAAACCGCCCGCCGGAGACGGTCGCGGCGGACATCAATTTTCTTCAGGGACTGCTGCGCGACTCCTTCGGCATCTACACTCCCTTGCTCGCCACACCGCCGCTCGTTACCGGCGATGACCTGATGCGCGCGCTCAATCTCCGCCCCGGCAAGGCAATTGGCCGGCTACTCCTGCAACTGCGCGGGCGGCAACTGCACGGCAACCTTACTGACCCGGAAGCCGCTCTGCGCGTCGCGGCTGCGATGATTCGACCGCCAAGTACAAGCCAGTTTTCCCAGCCGTGAATGCGGTCACGCACTTTCAGCCCGTGCTACTGGTAGTACGGGCTTTCCAGCCTGCGTCCCCAGATTGCCAGTCCCCGTAGCAGACGAAAGCCTGCCCCAAAACGGGCACAGGACTGCATTGCGTAATACATGTACTTCATGCGATCATGTGCTACCAGAGGTAAATAATGGCGGTGATACCGTGTGACATGCCGATCCGATAGCATCGGTGAAGGAGCGACAGCGATGCGATGCCCGAGCAGGTTCTGCAATCTGCACCCGTTGAGCAGCTGCGGCGGCCTTCGCTTCCTCCTCGCCTGCGCACTCGTGACCGCGCACCTCGCCTCTGCATCCTTGCCGATGGCGAGGTTGGCGGTACCGGCGGATGGCGAGGCCGACGCGGCGGGGGTGGCATTCCTCGCCGATGGCGTCCATTTCAAGGCTGGTTGGACGCTGCGCCTCGCCATGTTCGGTCGCGGCCCCTCTCGCGCGCCCGTGGGTCAGGCAATACCTATTGATGATGGGGCCCGCATCTCCTATCTGCACGGGAATGTCACCGAATGGTACCTGCGCCAAGGTCCGGGTATTGAGCAGGGCATGACGCTCGCCTCGCCCCCACCCGGTGACGGGCCGCTCTCTTTGGCCGTCGCCACACCCGGCGCGGATGCACTGGTGAACGGCACGGGAGACGCGGCGACTCTCCTCCTGCCGGGAGGGAGACGCCTGCGCTACGACGAGTTGCGGGCCACGGACGCGACAGGGCATGCGCTGCCCGCGCACCTGACGCAGGCGCCGGGCGGTATCGACATCACGGTGGCGGACGAGGACGCGGTCTATCCACTCACCGTCGATCCGTACATCGCGGAGCAGACGCTGACCGATCCTGCCGACACGGCCTCGGACTTCTTCGGCTTCGTGATGGCGATGAGCGGTGATGGCGGCATCCTCGCCATCGGCTCGCGTATCTTCAGCACTGGCGCGGGGGTGGTCTATATCTACACGCGCAGCGGCAGCGGATACGCCCTTGCCCAGACGCTCACCGACCCCGGCGCCAATCCCGGCGTGGATGCCTTCGGGAACGCGGTGGCGCTGACGGCCGATGGCACGACCCTCGTGGTCGGCTCACCGGGCGCGGGCACCGGGGGCGCGGCCTACGTTTACACGGGAAGCAATGGCGCGTTTCCCGCGACGCCAGCCCAGTCGGTCGCCAACCCCAGCGTTACCCTCGACCAGTTCGGTCGCGCCGTGGCAGTGGATAACGCCACCAGCACGCTCGTCGTCGGCGCGCCGAACGCCGACGGCAACAAGGGCGCGGCCTACGTCTTCGCGAAGACGATCGGGGCGACGCCTGCCCACGGCCAACCCGCTACCGGGTCCGTCTCGCCGCAGGTGGCGGGCAGCTTCCCCGCCACCCCGACGCAGACCTTCACCGACCCCGGCAATACGAGCGGCGACCATTTCGGGCAGTCGGCGGCGATGAGCGGGGACGGCAACACCATGGTCCTCGGCGCGCCTGGCTCAAGCGGCGGACCCAAGGGCGGCACGTACATCACCAAGCCGTCCTCGCTCATCCCGTTCCATTTCTTCTCCCCGCCCGCCCCACCGCCACCTCCCCCGCCGCCCCCGCCGCCTGACTCGCTTCCCGTCGCTGGAGGCGCCGTGACGAGCAGCGCAGACGGGGGCACGATGCTCGTGGGGTCGCCGGTCAGCAGGAACTTCAAGGGGGTGGTCCTGGTCTACATGAAGATCAACGGCAGCTACACCACGCCGGCCGTTCTCACCAACCCCGGCACGAACGGCGACCAATTCGGCTTCACGGTGGCGGTGAGCGGGGATGGTAACACGATCGTGGTCGGCACGCGCGGGACCAGCACCCAGCCGGGCGCGGCCTACGTCTACCGAGGGAGCGGCGGCAGCTTCCCCGCGACTCCCACGCAGACGTTCACCGACCCGGCCCACACGAACAACGATCTCTTCGGCGTCGCTGTGGCGGTGAGCAACGACGGCACGACCTTGTTGATTGGTGCGGGTGGCACCAACGGCGGCAGGGGCGTAGCCTACGCGTTCACCCTGGCGCCTGCCCCAAACCCACTACCGATCCCCCTACCAGCCGGAGCGCCCGCACCAGGTGGTCCGCCGGTATCGCTCCCCCCCGCTCGGCCGAGCGGGGGGGATGGCGGCGTGCCGAGCCCGCTGCCTCCGCCGCGCCCCTGAGAAGCAATGTGGCTGCTGCGTGAAGTGCATGGTCGTCACGGACGTTTATCCGAATATCTTGCATGGCGTATTGACAAGGCGGGGGGTGTACGTTACACTGTGTACGTACACAGGAGGCGGTACTGCGGAACGGCAAGGGGCGCTGGAATGATCCCCCAGGGGAGTTTCGAACGAGACGAGGCTGTGGGCGGCTTGTTCGAGACCGGGAACACTCCGGGGCCTTTACCCGTACTGCTCGATCAACCAAACGTGTCGGACGCGAGGGCCAGCGGTCGCACGCAGGGATGATGACGAAGATACCGGGACTCCTTCTGGGTACATGGTGGACCCCCTGCTCACGCTCCGGTCACGCGGTCGCGCGGTGAATGGCTGAACAGCCGAGGCAACGAGCGGCACTGTCCTCAGGTATCCGGTTTCGTTTGACCCGGGTGGCAACGCTCGCGGAACTGTGACACTCCTCCCCCCTCTTCTTTCTGCCTCAGGCTGGTCGCGCGGTCTGGGGCAGAAC